>JAFDGR010000002.1 GCA_019309145.1 Deltaproteobacteria bacterium
TGCTGAACGGATTCAGCGGACAGACCAGGGTGGTCTTGAATCAATGTAAAACCATAGAGACGGCCCAAACGGTGTACCGGAAATTCAAAGCGGCTACTTCCAAACACTTGAACACGGAAGTATCGGCCCTGGGCGTTATCTTTGAAGACCCGAAGGTAACCAGTGCCGTGAAAGAGCAAAAAGCGCTGTTATCACTATTTCCGGACAGCAAGGCCGCAAAGTGCATAGAAAAACTGGCGGAGCGGCTCCTTGCCGAAGAAAAGGACGACCTGGAACACCCGGATATGGGGTCATTCTGGAAAAAATGTCTGGGACTGTTCAGCGGTCCCCTCAACCTGAAGGGTCCCAAGCCACCGGCCCCCCAAAGTGAACCGACCATTGCCCCACAAATGGATCGACCTGAGAAGAAGATCGATAAAACGCCCAGGGAAGGGGAGGAAAGGAAGGAGGCCCCGGAAAAAGCAGCGAAAAAATCAGCCGTTCGGGACGCAGTGGTACCGTTCAAGGGGAATGAAACGGATCTCACTGAACCCTTGATCAGGAGTATCGTATCGGTGTCTGAGGAACTGAGAAGACTCCGATGGGCCATTGAGAAAGGCAATGGGAATGGAGCCGGCAAGGCAGCAGGCGGAAAAAGTGCACTTCCCGCCCCCATACGTCTTGATTTGGAAGGATTTCTGGAGCGAAAACTGAAAGACTCAAAGGGAACCGAGCATGGAGAATAAGAACCTCGAACGTTACACCAGAAAAATTGAACGTATTCCCACTATTCCTGTCATCTCAAAAGAGGTTCTGACACTTCTGTCTGACGAGGATGTCTCAATCAAGAAGCTCGCCCAGGTGATCGAGAAGGACCAATCCATGACAGTGCGAATCCTTAGAATGGCCAATTCGGCATTTTACGGGACCCTCAGCAGGGTGAGTTCCATTGATCATGCCCTTGTTATCCTCGGCATTGCCGAGATCAAATCCATCCTCATGGCATTTTCCATACGCGATTTTTTCCGCAATGCCAAGGGGAACTCTTTTGACCGGAACAGGTTCTGGAAGCATGCGGTGATCTGCAGCCAAGTGGCCAAGTATCTGGCCAGGTATTTCAAGATTCCCTCCGACGATACCCTCTTTCTGACCGGTCTGATCCATGATATGGGAAAGGTCGTGTTTGACCAGTATTTTCATGAAGAGTTTGTGAAGATTGTCGACTACGTCAATGAGCATCACTCCACCTTCAGCGAGGCGGAAAAACAGGTTATCGGGATCACCCATTATCAGGTGGCGGCAAAACTCCTCCAGCAGTGGCAATTTCCACAGAGGGTTGTCATGCAGGTCTTTTATCATCACGCACCCTGGCACGACAAGGACGAGGCCGTCGGATCCATCATCGTGTATCTGGCAAACCTGCTTACAAAAATGGCCGGGTACACCTGTCTGGAGGGAGAAAAAAAGATAGAACTTTCTCAATTCGCTTCTTCAAAGGCGATGCAGTTCGTGGTGAAGAGTGGCTTTGATCTTGATTCGTCCAGCCTTGAAAAACTCGTTCTCCAAATCCAGGAATTTATCGCCATGGAGCATGACAACGTATTAAGCATTTTTAAAACCTAACCGGGTGAGAAACTCGGGTTAAAACCTCCCTTCATCCGCCTTCGCAGAAGACCACGGGCTTGCCCGTGGGACTCCATTTTTTTGCGTCCTGATCTGTTTCCCTCTCCAGAAAAATGAGAAAAAAGTATTGACTTCCCTCCGTGCGTATGCTACTCACAAAAACTGAATGAAAGTTCATTCATAATTTTATCCACCTTCGCAGAAGACCACGGGCTTGCCCATGGATGAATGCCCAGACAATTGTGGTGCTACGGCGAAAAAACCAGAACCAGAGAACCTGACTTACTACCACGTATCTTGCAAGGAGGTCGCTTTTATGGAGAAAAAAATAAAGAAGGCCGGTGTCATCGGCGCCGGGGTCATGGGGGCTACCATTGCGGCCCAGTTGGCCAACGTGGGAATCAAGACAACCCTTCTTGATATTGTACCACCTAAGCTTACGGAAGATGATAAGAAAAAAGGCCTTACCGAAGAGAGTCCGGCGTTCAGGAATAAGTTCGCCCAGAATGGGGTACAGGGCGCACTGAAATCAAGACCGGCATCATTCTACATTCCTGAAAACGCCAAGCTGATAACCATCGGGAACCTGGAAGACAATCTCTCCTGGCTGAGCGACGTGGATTGGATTATCGAGGTGGTGGTCGAGCGGCTCGACATTAAACAGAGTGTTTTTGAAAAAATAGAGTCGATCTTGACCCCGGGCATCCTGGTGACCTCCAATACCTCGGGAATTTCAGCGGCGGCCATGTGTGAGGGGAGATCTGAGACCTTCAGGAAGCACTTTGCCATCACCCACTTTTTTAACCCCCCGAGGTACATGAAGCTCCTGGAAATCGTGCCAGGACCGGATACACTTCCGGAGGTGGTCGAAGTCCTGGCGGAGATGTGTGAAAAGATCGTGGGGAAAGGGATCGTGTATGCCAAGGACACTCCGAATTTTATCGCGAACCGCGTCGGTATTTTCGGGATGTTCTCTGTCATCCAGGCCATGATGGATCTCGGGCTGACGGTGGAAGCGGTGGATAAGTTGACCGGGCCGGTCATCGGCCATCCCAAGAGCGCGTCGTTCCGTACCGCGGACCTCGTTGGTCTGGATACGATGGTTCACGTGGCGGACAATGTCTATGACGGGGCTCCTGAGGACGAGAAAAGGGAGGTATTCAAGGCTCCTGCATTTATGCAAAACATGGTCGAAAAAGGCCTCCTGGGAGAAAAGACAAAACAGGGCTTCTACAAGAAGGCGAAAGACGACGAAGGGAAGAAAGTCATTCTCTCCATAGACCCCAAGACGCTGGAATACGGCCCACAGGAAAAAGTGAAGATTGCTTCTCTTGAGGCGGCAAAAACCGCAGGCGGGACAGGAGACAAGATAAAAACCCTTTTCTATGCCGACGATAGAGGCGGGCAGTTTACCTTTCGACACATGGCGGAGACCCTCATCTATGCCGCGAATCGAATCCCGGAAATAGCGGATGATATCGTCAATGTTGACAACGCCATGAAATGGGGATTCGCCTGGAAGATGGGACCTTTTGAAACCTGGGATGCCATCGGGGTGAAAAAATCCATCGCAAAAATGAAAGAAGCGGGCTATGCGATTCCGGCCTGGGTAGAAGAGATGCTCCAGAGCGGCAAGGAATCCTTTTACCGGCGTGAAGCAGGTGTTCACTATTACTATGACCTTCAATCAAAAGAGTATAAAGAGGTGCCTGTCAAGCCGGGTATTATTCTTCTTCCATCCCTCAAGGAGCGGGAAAAGAAAGTTGCCGGAAATACCGGTGCGTCGCTCATTGACCTGGGAGACGGGGTTGCGTGCCTCGAATTTCATGCCCAGATGAACGCGCTGGTGGATGATATTATAAGCATGATCGTCAAGACAGGCGAGATTATTGAGAAGGATTTTGATGGGTTGGTCATTGCCAACCATGCCACGAATTTTTCCGTTGGCGCGAATCTGGCCATGATCCTTTTTGCGGCCCAGGAAGAGGAATGGGATGACCTTGATTGGGCGGTGAAAACACTCCAAAACGCCCTGATGAAACTCAAGTACCTGGAAAAGCCGGTGGTGGCCGCGCCTGCGGGCATGGCGCTGGGCGGAGGTTGTGAAGTCTGCCTTGCCGCCGACCGGGTCCGGTATGCCGCGGAGACGTATATGGGCCTCGTGGAGGTCGGCGTTGGGCTGATTCCGGCCGGTGGAGGTTGCAAAGAACTGCTTATTCGCAACACGGAACACCTTTTTGAGGTGCCGAGAGGGGGTGTTTATCCCAAGCAGATCGAGTTGATGCCGTTCGTTGCCAGGGCGTTTGAGACTATTGCCATGGCCAAGGTGTCTACTTCCGGCCCCGAGGCGGTGAAGCTGGGATACCTGCGGCCGACCGACAAGATGACCGTGAACCGTGATTACCTCATTGAAGACGCCAAGAAGACAGTCCTGGCCATGAACATGGAAGGCTATGTGCCGCCGGCACCCAAAGACGAGATACGGGTGGCCGGCGAAAACACCTTCGCCATGCTGAAACTGGCCGTGTGGACCATGCATGAATCGGGTTACATCACCGATCATGATGTCACCGTCTCGGAAAAGGTGGGCTACGTCCTTTGTGGTGGAAATGTCCTGGCTGATACCAAGGTGAGTGAACAATACCTGCTTGATCTTGAGCGGGAGGCCTTCCTGAGTCTTTGTGGTGATCCCAAGACCCAGGCGAGAATGCAGCACATGCTGACCAAGGGAAAACCGCTCAGGAACTAATGGTGTGGCTGGTAGGTTCTGGAGTGCCGGGTGAAGGGGGCTTTCCCTGCCGGCACGCATGACTGACAACGGAGTACTGAAAAAGGGGAGGAAGAAAAATGAAAGAAGCCGTGATCGTTGCCGCCTGCAGGACCGCAGTCGGAAAGGCTCCTCGCGGAACTTTGAAAGATACGCGCCCGGAAGCCATGGGATGTGCGGTACTGGGCGACCTGCTCAAAAGGGCGGGGGACCTGGATCCCATGCTCATCGATGACGTGGTCATTGGATGCACGTTCCCCGAGGCAACACAGGGATTGAATCTGGCCCGGGTCCTGGTCATGTCCATGGGATGGCCCGACCGGGTCCCTGGGACCACGGTGAACAGGTTTTGTTCATCTGGCCTCCAGGCAATAGCCATCGGGGCAGAGAAGATCATGTGCGGGTTCGCAGACGTGGTTGTTGCCGGTGGTGTTGAGAGCATGAGCCAGATCCCCATGGGAGGGAGCATGATGTACCCTAACCCCGCCCTGGTGGAAATCAGGCCCGGTGCGTTTACCGGTATGGGTCTCACCGCTGAGAACGTGGCGGAACGGTTCAAGATCAGCCGCGACGAGCAGGACGAGTTCGGGGCAAGGAGCCAGCAGAAGGCCGAGGCCGCGATAAAGGCGGGAAAATTCAAGAGCCAGATCGTGCCCTTGAGCGTGAAAAAACAGAAGCAACTCCCCAACGGCCATTTTGCATTCGAGGAGATCATTTTTGATACGGATGAAGGGATGCGTCCGGGAACCACCAAGGAGAGCATTTCCAAGATTCGGCCCGCTTTCAAACCCAACGGAACGGTCACCGCGGGAAATTCATCCCAGACCAGTGATGCTGCCGCCGCGGTCCTCCTGATGTCCAAGGAAAAGGCAAAGGAACTGGGACTCAAGCCCATGGCCACGTTCCGTTTTCATGCCGTGGAGGGGTGTGAACCGGAATACATGGGGGTCGGACCCTCCGTGGCCATTCCGAAGGTGCTGAAAATCGCCGGTATGTCCCTCGACCAGATAGATTTGATCGAATTGAACGAGGCATTTGCCGCCCAGGCGATATACTGCATCCGTGAACTGGGGATCAATGAAGAAATCACCAATGTGAACGGCGGGGCCATTGCGCTCGGCCATCCCTTGGGCTGCACCGGGGCCAAGTTGACCACCCAGCTTGTCTATGAAATGGAGGAGCGGAATCTGCGTTGGGGACTGGTGTCCATGTGCATCGGATTCGGCATGGGAGCCGCCGGGATTTTTGAAAGAGAGGACTACTGATTTTACTGAGCGGAAAGGAGCAGAAAAATGGCTGAAAAGATTTTCGCGGGAGGCGAGTTCTTGATTACGGATGTGAATCCCGAAGAGGTGTTTACACCGGAAGATTTTACTGATGAACACAAGATGATCAAAGAGACTGCAACTGATTTTGTGGCCAAGGAGATTGAGCCCCATATTGAGGAACTGGAGGAAAAAAACCCTGAGTTGGTCATGGAGATCCTGGGCAAGGCCGGGGAACTGGGGCTTCTCGGAACCGACGTACCGGAAGAATATGGCGGCCTGGGCCTGGACAAGGTGAGTACCACGGTCGTGGGGGAGGCCATGGGTGTTGCCGGGTCGTTTTCCGTTGTTTACGGGGCGCATACGGGTATTGGAACCTTGCCGATTGTCTACTTTGGAAACGAGGAGCAAAAAAGCAAATACCTTCCCAAGCTGGCGTCCGGGGAGTGGTGTGGATCTTACTGCCTTACGGAACCCGGCGCGGGCACCGACGCACTGAATGCCAAGACCAAGGCGGTGCTGTCCGAAGACGGGAAATACTATATCCTCAATGGCGAAAAGCTTTTCATCACCAATGCAGCCTGGTCAACTACTTTTATCCTCTACGCAAAGGTAGACGGAGAAGCCTTTACCGGCTTCATCGTGGAAAAGGATTTCCCTGGATTTTCCACAGGCAAAGAAGAAAAAAAGATGGGAGTTCATGGCTCCTCTACGCGGCCCGTTATCCTGGAAGATGCCAAAGTTCCTGTGGAGAACATGCTGTTCGAAGTGGGGAAGGGGCATAAGATCGCGTTCAACATCCTGAATATCGGACGCTGGAAACTGGGTGCCATGGCAATGGGAGGGTGCAAGGCCTGTGTGACCGGGGCCGTCAAGTATGCCAATGGAAGGATCCAGTTCAAGGTCCCCATCAGCTCTTTCGGTATGATCAAGGAAAAACTGGCCAACATGGCAGTGAAAACCTATATGAGCGAAAGCATGATGTACCGAATGGCGGGGATGTTTGATGACAAGCTCGGGACCCTTGATGCGGAAGCGAAGAAGGACAGTGCGGAAAATGCCAAGGCCATCGAGGAATACGCCCCGGAATGCTCCATCACCAAGGTGTACGGCTCAGAATGCCTGGAATATTGCGCGGATGAATATGTGCAGATCCTGGGCGGATACGGGTTTACTGCTGAATATCCCGCGGAGCGATACTACCGCGACTCCAGGATCAACCGGATCTGGGAGGGGACAAACGAGATCAACCGCATGCTGGTGCCCGGTACCTTGATGCGGCGGGCCATGCAAGGGAGATTGGGATTGCTGTCTGCTGCCCAGGCCATTGCCGGAGAACTCATGACCTATTCGCCGTTGTCTGTGCAGCTCCCCGATACCCCTCTTGCGCTGCAGGAACACATGGTGAAGATGAGCAAGAAGATCGCCCTCATGGTGGCAGGCGTGGCGGCCCAGAAGTTCCAGCAAAAGCTGGCCAGGGAGCAGCAGGTCCTCGCCAGGATAGCGGATATTATCATCGAGATATTCGCCATGGAGAGCGGCTTGTTGCGGACGCTCAAGCTGATTGACCGTGGAGGAGAGGAAAAGGCGAAGTACCAGATTGCCGCCACCAAGGCCTACGTGGATGATACCATTCCCAGGATTGAACTGTGGGCAAAGCAGGCACTGGCGTATGTGGAAGAGGGAGACATGCTGAGGACGCAGCTCGCAGGGCTCAAGAAGCTGGCGAGATACCAGCCCATTGATGCCATCAGCCTGAAGAAGGATATTGCGGACAGGATTATCGAGCTGGAATCTTATCCCTTCTAATTTTTCAAAAAGGAGTGTATAGTAAAAGAGGGTTTGCGGTTGCGAACCCTCTTTTTTTATCCGCTTTTATCCGCCTTCGCAGAAGACCACGGGCTTGCCCGTGGGGCTCCATTGGGTTCACGGTTCAAAGTTCAGGGCTCGGGGATAATCGCTTTGGGGGCTCACCGTGAACCTTGAACTTTGAACCTGACAATCAGGCGAGTAGGGGTTTTTATGGAAGAGATTCAACACTTGCGAAATATTGGAATCAGCGCGCATATTGACTCGGGCAAAACGACGCTTACCGAGCGAATCCTTTATTACACGAAGCGTATCCATGCTATCCACGAAGTGCGGGGAAAAGACGGGGTGGGCGCGAAGATGGATTCCATGGAACTGGAAAAGGAGCGCGGCATCACCATATCGTCAGCCGCCACGTATTGCCAGTGGAAGGGCCACCGGATCAATATCATTGATACGCCGGGGCACGTGGATTTTACCATAGAGGTGGAGCGAGCATTGCGGGTACTGGACGGGGCCATTCTCGTCCTCTGCGCGGTTGGGGGTGTGCAATCTCAGTCCATCACCGTGGACCGGCAGATGAACCGGTATGCGGTGCCTCGTATCGCCTTTATCAATAAATGCGACCGATCGGGTGCCGATCCCAACAGGGTTCTCCGGCAGATCCGGGAAAAATTGAACGAAAATCCGGTATTGATGCAGATCCCCATAGGCCTGGAAGGGAGTTTTTCGGGTGTGGTGGATCTGGTAGCAATGAAGGCGATATACTTTGAAGGGGAGCGGGGCGAGACCCTCACCGTCAAAGAGATCCCCGACCAGCTCATGGAAGAGGCCGAAGCCAGGCGGGAAGAGCTTCTTGATGCGGCTTCCCTGTTTTCAGATGATCTGACTGAGGCCATCCTGGAAGAACGAGTGGAAGATGATCTCATTTATGAAGCGGTTCGGAAAGGAACCCTGTCACGGGAACTGACCCCGGTTTTCGTGGGTTCGGCGTACAAGAACGTGGGCGTTCAGCCCCTGCTGGACGGGGTGAACAGGTATCTCCCATCCCCGACCGAAGTAGCAAATGTCGCCCTGGACCTGGATCAGGGTGAAAAGGAAATTCCCTTGGTGGTTGATTCGGAAAAGCCGCTGGTGGCATTGGCTTTCAAACTGGAAGTGACCCCCTATGGGCAGTTAACCTATCTGCGCGTGTACCAGGGGACTATCGGCAAGGGAGATGATATTTTTATCACCCGGAACAGGAAAAAGATAAAGGTGGGAAGGGTGGTCCGCATGCATGCTGATGAGATGGAAGATATCGACCGGGCCGGCGCCGGCGAAATCGTGGCGCTTTTCGGAGTGGACTGTTACTCCGGGGATACCTTTACGGACGGGCAGGTGAATTACAGCATGTCCACCATGTTTGTCCCTGAGCCGGTCATTTCCATGACCATCGTCCCATCCGATAACAAGGCCCAGGGGAACATGTCCAAGGCTTTGAACCGGTTTACGCGTGAAGACCCCACATTCCGAACTTACGTGGACCAAGAATCCGGTGAAACCATTATATCAGGCATGGGCGAACTCCACCTGGATGTCTATGTGGAGAGGATGAAAAGAGAATTTAGTGCAGACGTGGTAACCGGCATCCCGCAGGTGGCCTACCGGGAGACCATTACCGCGAAGGCCGGGTTTGATTACACGCACAAGAAACAGACCGGAGGAGCAGGCCAGTTCGGGCGGGTCGCCGGGTTCATGGAGCCTTCCAGGGATGGTTCCTACGTCTTCGTGAACGAGGTAAAGGGGGGCGCGATTCCCACTGAGTTCATTCCGTCTGTTGACAAAGGTTTTCAGTCCTGCCTGAAGAAGGGTGCTTTGCTGGGTTTTCCCGTTGTGGGCATGCAGATAACGGTGAATGACGGAAAGGCCCACAGTGTAGACTCATCTGAACGGGCTTTTACACAGGCTGCCGTGGGAGCATTCCGCCAGGCATACAACAAGGCCCGTCCGATCATCCTGGAACCCATCATGAAGGTATCCATTGAGTGCCCTTCCGAGTTCCAGGGAAATGTAATGGCCTCCATCAATCAGCGGAGGGGACTCATTATGAGTTCTGCTGAAGACGGTGCTTTCAGCGCCATAGACGCTGAGGTTCCCTTGGCGGAGATGTTTGGATATGCCACCGTCCTGCGGTCACTGACCCAGGGAAAAGGCGAATTTACCATGGAGTTTTCTAAATACGCAAAGGTCCCCGAATCCATTGCGGAAGATCTCAAACGGGAATTCAGGGAGAAGGAAAAGGGAGGAAAATAATATGGAAAGATTCATTTCGGTGAGCCCGCTGAAACTGTTGGAAAAATCCTCCCGGAAAGCACTGGGCCCGGGAAATCTGGGTGTCCTGATCGCCAGGGCGGGAGTCGGAAAAACCGCCTGCCTCATCCATATCGCATTTGATCGTATCTTTCGCGGTGAAAAACTGGTGCATGTCTCTCTTGATGAGACACCCGAAAAGGTGACGTCCTATTACAATGTCATCCTGTACGATCTTGTCAAGGCGCTGGATATGGAGGATGAATATGAGCTCAGGGGCCGCATCGATCGAAACAGGCTGATCCTGGCTTATTTGAACCAGAGCTTTTCATTGGAGCGCTTGCGCGCCAATCTGGAAAACCTGGCCAAGAATATGGACTTCAAGCCGGACTGCCTCATCGTGGATGGTATGGATTGCAAAGCGGCTTCAAGAGAACTCTTTGGAGAATTCAAGCAACTCGCAAAATCCGTTGAGGCAGAAATATGGTTTTCCGCCCTTTCCCACCGGCATATCACGGAAACCAATGAACGGGGAATCCCGTACCCATGCCACGAGGTTGACGATCTCTTCAGCATTATCTTGCAACTGCAACCGGAAACCACGGGAATGCAACTCAGGCTGTTGAAAGACCACGATCATCCGAGCATTCCAGATGTGAGTTTGAAATTGGATCCGGGCACCTTTCTTGTGCAGGGCAAGGAGTGAAGAAAGGACGAAGACTGCAAGGAGATATCAGGCATCCATATCTGTGGTGGACAGGTGCGTTTCTTCATCCAGGAAAGGGGTGAAAAAGATCAGGATCATGCCGGGGACGGATGCCACGAAGCTGATGCCGAAGAACCACCCGTAGCCGAGCCACTGGGCGAGAAAGCCGCTCATGACGCCGGAAAGCACGCCGCTGATATTCATGAGGCCGGTACCGATGGCATAGTGGGCCGCCTTAAATGCGGGCAGACAGGTCCGCATCAGGAAGGTGATCAAAACCGCGGTCCCCAGTCCTCCCGCAAACTGATCAAACGCGTGGACCGAGGCGACGAGGAAGAGATTGAAAGAGCCGATGGGCGTAGGAACCGAGGCGCCTGTGTTCATGGTTACATAGCCGTTCAGGGCCAATGCCAGGATCATGTAAATGAGATTTGTCAGGTTTTGGGCAAGCAGAAACGGCCAGATAGTCCTCCTCAGGCCATAACGGGCGATAAACCAACCTCCGAGCATGGCCCCGACAATGGAGAAAGGCAGACCCACCCCACCGGAAATCCATCCATAGTGGAGTTTTATGCCGAGGTCAACCAGAAACGGGGATACCATGGAGGCAAGCATGGATTCACCGGTTCTCATTAAAATGATAAATGCCAGGGCCATCCCCATTTTTTCCCTGTCCATGTACGCCAGAAAGGCCCTTGAGTAAAAGGCATCCGGATTCCTGAAAAGGGATTGCTTGATGTAGTTCCTGAACAATGCCATGAGTGCCAGGAGGACCAGGAGTGCGATTCCGATCCAGCCGGACACACGGATGCGGCCAAGAAAAGGAAGATGGCTTTTCAGGTTTTCATACCATCCGTAAGACATGCTCCACCGCAGGGCAAAAATGATGAGTCCTATCAGCACCAACGTGAGGGAACGTTTCAGGCGCAAAAGCGGGCTGATGCACTGGTGGATGGGCCGCAGGGGTGTTTCCACCCTGGGCAGGAGAAAAAAGTGATACATGAACAAAACACCAAGCATTCCGGCCGCAGAGAGGTAGGCCAGACGCCAGGTGGATACGGCGCCGATGGTAACCACGATGCCGGTTCCGGTCATCATGGCGATCCGATAGGCCATGACCCGGTATCCCACGAACCGGGCCTGGTTTTTCTTGTCCAGCGCTTCCATGTAGTAGCCGTCTATGGCCATGTCGTGGGTTGCGGCAATGATAGACCCGACAAAGAAGAAGACAGCGATATATCGGATCATTTGTGGAAAGGGAGTGAGCAGGGCGACCAGAAGAAAAAGCAGGACCAGCAGTCCCTGAGTATTCAGGAGCCATCGGCGCTTGGTGCCAAACTGGTCAATCTGGGGTCCCCAGAGGAACTTGAGGACCCAGGGCAACCCGAAAAGAGAGGTGAGCCCGATAGCCTCAAGGCTGACCTTCATGTCGCGAAAAAAGACAGACGACACGATGCGGATCAAGGTATACGGAAATCCTTCGGCAAAGTAGGTGGTGAACGCCCACACGTGGGGGGTCTGGAGATTCTTTTTGTTGAGGATTTCCGGCATATTTGTCTTTCATAGCCGGGAAAGCCTGCGGGATCAACAAAATTCGTGTCGTAATCCTTCCTTGACTTTGTGATGAGTCTGGGGGTAAAGGAGTTTGATATTCATCCCTGACAAGATGAATTTTGCGCTGTTGTGCATAGAGACAAGTGACAACCCTTGAGAAAGAAACTGAGGATGATGCATGTTACATGAAACCAAGAAAAGGAAGATAGGCCGGAACGACCCCTGCCCCTGCGGGAGCGGGCTCAAATATAAGAAATGCTGCATGAACAAACCCCGGAGCAATATGGACCGGGTTGATGTAAAACGCATGTATGCAGAGAAGTACCGGATTCGTCTGAAGGATGCCCAGGATGTGGAGGGGATCAGAAGGGCTGGTCGGCTGGTGGTGGACACACTGGACCTGGCGGAACGTCATATCAAGCCGGGAATAAAAACAGACGACATAAACAAACTTGTCCATGATTTCACGGTGAAACATGGCGCAACGCCCGCTCCGCTCAACTACCGGGGATATCCCAAGAGCGTGTGTGTTTCCGTAAACGAGGTCATCTGTCATGGCATTCCGAGTGACCGGGTCCTGAAGGACGGTGATATTGTGAACGTGGACGTCACTTCCATTTTGAACGGCTATTATGCCGACGCCAGCAAGACCTTTTTTGTGGGGAAAGCGGGGGCGGACGCGAAAAAGATCGTTGTGGTCGCCCGGGGCAGTCTCAAGGTGGGCCTCCGGCAGGTGAGACCGGGAAACACGATTGGTGATATCGGCTGGGCCATCCAGCAATACGCGGAAGGAGAAGGCTGCTCGGTCGTGCGGGAGTTCGTCGGCCACGGGGTTGGCTTTGATTTTCATGAACCGCCCCAGGTGCCCCACTACGGCCGGAAGGGGGAAGGGGTCCCCCTTGTTCCCGGCATGGTGTTCACGATCGAACCCATGATAAACCTGGGCAGGAAAGATCTCTATGTCCTGGATGACAACTGGACCGCCGTGACCGAGGACGGATCGCTTTCCGCACAATTCGAGCAGACCGTCCTGGTAACCGATACGGGGTATGAAAGCCTCACACCCTATGAGCTTTGATCAACATTCCCGCATGGTGTGAAGGATGCCTTTTTACCAGCGCATCATCCGGAGAGCCCTTGACTTGGGTTTTATTGCGGTCGGTTTTTGCCGCTCAGGTCCGCCACCATTTCTTGCAGAGTACAACCGCTGGATAGACGCCGGCAAGTACGGGGAGATGAAATGGCTTCAGGGCCACAGACATCTGAAGGCTGATCCGGGAGCTGTCCTTAACGACTGTGAAACTATTATCTCTTTAGCATATCCCTATCCTTCCAAGAAGCCCGGTACTCCCGACGGGTTTACCACCGCCCGGTATACGAATCCCGAGAGCCGGGATTACCATGAAGCGATCAAGGAAAGAGCACGACCTCTCGTGGCTCTCATCTCCGGGGAATATCCAGGAGAGCGTTCTCGTATCTGCGTAGATTCAGCCCCCCTCCTTGAGCGTGGCATTGCCTATGCCTCGGGCATTGGTTTTATTGGGAAGAACAATATGCTCATCAGGCCCGGGCACGGCTCGTATCTGTTCCTGGCTGAAGTGCTTACCACCGCCCTGTTCCCCATTCCGGCGCGGAAACCGCTGGTGAGCATGTGTGGCACGTGCAGTCGATGCATCGAGGCATGCCCCACCGGCGCCCTTGAAAGACCGTTTCTCCTGGATGCGGGAAAATGCCTCTCCTATCTCACCATCGAAAAAAAAGGCCCCATCGATGTTGAGACAGGGAAGAAAATGGGAAGATGTTTTTTTGGATGCGATGTATGCCAGGAAGTGTGTCCGTTCAATCCGGGCCCCGTCGAAACCATAGAAAGCCTGCCTTCAATTGACCAAATTCTCCACATGGATGAGGAGATCTTTGAAAATCGGTTCGGAAAAACTGCCTTTGCCAGAGCCGGCCTGGAAAAGATCAAGAGGAATATCATGGCCCTGAGGGAGGCCCGTGGGGGCGGGTATCAGGGATGAGCAAACCCTGCGTTTCACAGTTTCTCGTGCATTTGCGATGGATAAAATCCGAAATACGAATATCGAATTACAAACGAAAGGGCTGAAGAGTATTTCTGTAACGCATTGTTCGCAGAATGTTTTGGTCATTTGAATTTTTGTTATTAGATATTGTTTCGAGTTTCGATATTCGAATTTTCTTCTTGGTCAGCTTGCGTGTGTTTGACGCATCAGGCAGGGAGGTGTCTTTCCACAAAGGCGTGAAGGGCGTCCGGGTAGACGGGGTCCAGGCTGGAGCTGCTGTGGTCTGACCCCAGAGACACAAAGAGTTCAGCCCGTCCAGGCGGAAAGCTGTCCCGCAGCCTCCAGGCGTGATGGAGCGGAAAATTCTGGTCCCGCCCACCATGGATAATCAGGACGGGGAGATCTATGGATGGAGCCAGCCTGACCGGGCTCACCGTGTCCAGCCGGAACCGGTAGAAGATGTCCATCCACAGGAGCACCATGGGCGCAAAAACAGGGCCAAGAAAACGGTTTTGATTCCGGTAAAGCGAGAACATGGCCTCCCTGGTCCGTGCGTAACATCCTTCCAGAAAAAGGAGTCGAATCTGTGCTGTCCTTCTGCTCGCGGCAATGACCGCGGCTGCGGCACCGATGGAATGGCCGTATAGCAGGACCGGCTCACCGATCCAGTCCATGACCGTTTCTATATCCTCGGCAAACCGGAAGGCATTCATGCGTCGTTTTTTGGATGACTTCCCATGATCCCTGGCGCTGTGCAGGACGGTAGTGAACCCCATCTGCCCGAACACCCTTGCCCTCCCCACCATCCTGTCCCTGTTGCGGCTCCATCCGTGGGCCAGGAGGACTGTCCCCCGTGATTTTCCCTCCGGGTCAATGCGCCACACTTCCAGTTCCCCACCGTCTTCTGCAGGAATCCTGGTGTCAATAAGATGGCCCCAGTCCGGGCGATCCGCCACCGGCTCGCGGGGGACTTGATGAACAAGATAGGTCAGGACAAGGGTTGCCACCAGGTAGAGGGCTATAATGATAAGAAAAGCATGAAAAATCATATCAGTCTAGCTTCATTCTCGCTCATCAGCAATCCAGTTCCGCGGGAGACTCGGAATCGAAGGAAAAAGGGCAGAGCCTGCAATATGCAAATGCCTCTTTTTCTTGCAAGTACGCTTTAGTCGGATGAACCTATTTTTTCGACTCTGACCTTGATATATTTCAAGAGAGGTGTGCCTCCTATATCTTCAGCGGTGTCAGGCTTCATGATCCCTGCCGCGTTCATTCCACCGAAATGGGGATATTTGGGATCACCTTCCAGTCCTCTTGCATGCCCGAATCCGCCAGCGGCACCAAGGACCCCCCGCATGATTGACCAGGTCGTTTGGGCTTTCATCTCAATTGCACCCCATGGAGACTTGAGCAATACCTTTTCGCCATTGTTGATTCCCAGTTCGCTGGCATCAAGCATGTTGATCCACAAAGTGTTGGTCCCTACCATTTTCATGAGTTGATAATTGCTAAAGGTGGATGAATGCTCATGTTCGTAAAGCCGGAAGTTTCCAAACACAAAAGGATACTCACTGTCGGGCATGAGGTCTTTTGCCGGTTCTTTGTAATCTGGTAGAGGATCAAGCCCCTTTTCCTGCGCAACGGGGTTTATGAAGTTGTACTTTCCAGTCTTACTCTTGCCTGAGGACCCGTAGCCATCGGGAGGATTGATAGATTCCCACCTCTTGTATTTGTAATAGGCTGCTTCATCAGTGATAATAAAACCCTTTTCTTTGAGTTCTCCAAAAGACCATGGAGTCCCTTGCAGTTGGTTACGAAAGGCATCTTCAATATCCTCCCACGGAAAATAGTGGCCAAGCCCGAGTCTCTTTGCCAGTTCAACAGTTATTTTCCACATGGGCTTGGTATCATACATAGGTTTGACAACCTCGGCGAAATATCCAATGAAGGCCTCATAAAGCCAGTCAGGTTTCACCTGACTCTGTTCCAACCAGGTGGAATCGGGGAGAATAACATCACACAAAAGCGCGCTGTTGCACATATATGCCTCAATAGCTGCTTTGAATTCCATCAGTTCAATAGCCTTTGTGGTTGCTTGTTGATTCCCCCATGATAAAACAGGATCACCAAAATATATGATCAATCCTTTTAGTTTCCCGGCTTTCACATCTGACAAAACAAGCGCGGGCGCCCATCCGCTCCAGATGCCGAAAGTATCAAGCTTGGGTGCTGGTTTTTCGGGAGGCTTTTCTTGCCCATCTCCCCATGGGGATTTCAGTTTTCGCTTAAATGGCAAAGAAGGGCCTCCAGGGGCGTCAAAGGTCCCGCAAAGCCCGTTCAATGCTTGTATTGCTGCAGTACTATACATACCGTTAGGCACTTGTGCGAGCCCGGTCCATGATGCGGTACCCTTGTTTTTTGATTTCGCAAATTCAATGGCAATTCGCTCAATTGTTTCAGCGGGAACACCGCTTATTTTGGATGCCCACTCAGGACTCCTGACGATGCCGTCTTCGTCTCCCAAGACTCTTTTTTTGAATTCTTCAAATCCGTGTGTCCAATTTTCTACGAAGTCTCTATCATAGAGATTGTTCTTTATGATGACGTAACACATTGCCATGGCTACAGCGCCATCCGTAGCCGGTTTTATAGGGATCCATTCTGTGGCAGCGGCCGCTGTTTCAGATCTCCTGGGATCGAAAACGACGAGTTTGGCGCCTTTTTTTATTGCGGCCTTGAGCTGTGCGGTTTTCCTTTGTCCATAAGAACTCGCAAACTCGTTCATGCCAAAATGGAGAATATAGTCTGAATCCTCGTAATTGATCCATGGCCTCTTATCGCAAAGGTTATGTTCATTGGCCATACGATTGGAGTTGTCACACATTGGTCGATGTGTGGTCTTGGGACATCCGAAATGGGCAAATAACGCTTCATGTATCCAGTTTATGAAATCGTTGCCTCGGAAATAACCGAGTTTTCCCTCTTCTATGTTTTGAATGCCGTTGGCTACTTTATCCAAAGCCTCGTCCCACGATGCCTTGCGAAATCTCCCATTTTCTTTGATAAGGGGGGCCTTGAGTCGATACGCAGAATAAAGGTGTTTTGCCGCAGAGCCTCCTTTTGGGCAGAGCCTGCCGCCTCCTTTTGGATCACCATTGAGTCCGGAAGTGCCGACGAGGATGCCGTCTTTTAATTTTGCAGTCATTCCACACAAAGCACCACACGTATAGCAGTGGGTTGGTACCTGCTTGTCGGGGAGCGGTTCTTCTGAGCCTTCAGCAAGTGTGGCGTAGGCCGAGTCAAGGTTCAGGGAATCAACCGCAAGCATCAATTCTTCAACCGTTTCCTCGCCTCTGCTGAAACCCTCAAGCCTCAGGCTTTCGCACATCATCGCCCCCCGGATGAAATGGGCCAGTCCTTGATAGAAATCGGTCTTTGTGGACGCTGCAAGTTGGTCACAGAATGAAGATACCCATTTGCAGTATTTATTTTTGAAAAAATCTCTATAAAGATCACCGTTTCCTTTTTCGAGCAAGTAACGCAGGAATTCCATCTCAACCGCAATATGTTCTTCAAGATCCTTAAAATTGGGTGATTTATGCACGCCCGCCTTGCGGAAAAATTCCCGGAGTTCAAATACCGGGTCTTGCATGACCACCGGTTTTCCGGTGATGTGCACGGATTCATACGGAAAAACAGGATTTGGGCCGGCATTCAAAAACATGTCCGCGTAATCGTAACGCAGATAGTTAAAAAGGCTCTGAGTGTCATTGCTTTTGAGACACCTCGTTATCACCTCTGCCCCGTTTATGATATCGAGAAAGCCGCATCCTTTTACGGATTCTTTGAAGCTCTCGATGAATTTTTCTCTCTGCATGGCGGCAATGAGTTCAAGCGGTATCTCATCCCGGAGAAGCGTGGAAAGAAAATGATACCTTTTCGCCCTTGATTTCATGTAGTTGTCATCCATATTGCTCTGTCCCTCCTTTTGCCTTCCTGATTTACTGGATTTTTTTCAGAAAACAAAGCGTGGCGTACAATGAAATGGTCCCATCAGCGTTGCGGGAAAATCATAGTATCTGGATCAGTCAGGGTCAAGGTCAAAAAAAACGAAAGAGGGCTTACCCAGCCCTCGTGTGGTAATAGAATACGTCTTTCTTTGGGCAATGCATTTAATAACTTGACAAGTGAATAAGAACAGATATATTCCATTATGACGATATAATTTGATGCGGTAGAAAAGCTGCAAAATGGAGCATTGGAGGAATAGCAGACATGCATATGTTTTGCTGTGATCATAGAAATGGCTTTTGCCCTGATAGAAGAAGCCATAAATATTGACTATTTTTTTGTCTTTTTAAATAGCTAAATCGAAATAAGACAATGTTAAAGGAGGGCTTGGCTATGATTATGCATTCACCACAGATTATTGCTTTATTGATCACGGGGATTTGTGTTGGTTTTGCCTCTGGACTCTTGGGGGTGGGCGGCTGCTTTATTATGGTACCTGTCCAGTATTGGGTCCTCAAAGCCATTGGGGTAGATCCAACGATCGCTATTCGTATTGCCTTTGGTACAAATCTTCTAGTTGTTCTTCCAACCGCCCTCAGTGGGTCCATGACGCACCATAGGAAGGGTGCTGTCCTGTGGAAGGCAGGGATTACCTTAGGGGTAACCGGCGCTGTTGGTGCGTTTTTCGGAGCATTCTTGGCTGCTCACCTGCCCGCAAAGGTCCTTACCGTGGCATTCGGGGTTGCGGTCATATTGGGAGCCGTAAGAATGTTGACGGCAAAACCACCGAAAATTACGGATGAACCGCCGGAAAGCCTTGCCCCATACATCCTGTGGGGGGTTCCGTTGGGCATCGTTTCTGGGATCATAGGGATCGGCGGTGGTGTCCTGATGGTCCCCATTATGGTATTCTTCCTGAAGTTCAAGATACACCAGGCAGTGGGGACCTCAACAGCCTTGATGATATTTACGGCCATCGGAGGCGCGCTATCCTTCCTCCTGAATGGCCTTGGAGTTCAGGGACTGCCACCATATTCAACCGGGTACCTGAACTGGCTCCAGTGGGTGCTCCTTGCCGGGTGCAGTATCCCCATGGCCATGGTAGGGGCAAGGGCTGCACATAAGTTGCCTGCCAAACAGCTGAAGTATTTATTTATCATCGTCATGTTTTATATGGGCCTGAAAATGATCGGAGTTTTTGCCTGGTTGCATTTACCTATATAAGAAGAAGCGGATTTTGTAGGGCGTGAGAAGGATGAGTTCTGGGTCATGTGAGGTGGAGAACAGGGCAGGGACTGAGGTAGGGGACTGGGTGGTTGTCCCGCTCACCGCTGGTTTTTTTCTGGAAGCGATTCTCTGGAGTCTGTGTCCGGCAGGTGGCCTCTCCATCGGTATTGTTGTTGGAATAACCGTGTTCAAACGGATTTCAGCCGGCAGCCGGCCCTTTATTAGCAAAGTCATCAAGACACGGCTGGAAATGGCCTCAATGCCGGTTGGTGCACAATAGACTCAAGCCTTGCTTTAGATGAGGAAAAAATGGACATATTATATCTGTCCGGCAGCCCAAGGAAAAAGAGCAATACCGATTACCTGCTCATGCAGATGCTCTCAGAGACCGCAGGTGAGTTTATCAAGATCAGCGACTATTGGATTGAACCGTGCGGTTCTTGCTGGAAATGTCTGAAGCTGGGAAGATGCATCATTGATGATGACATGTCCAATGAACTCATGCCGAGGCTCTTAAAGGCAGATGCCCTTATTCTCGGGTCGCCGGTTTATTTCAATAATGTCAGCAGCCAGATGAAGGCATTCATAGACCGTACCTGGTGTCTGAAGGGAAAACTGAGAAACAAGATCGGCGGTGCGGTTGTGGTAGGCCGGAACGATGGTGCCGAAGGCGCAATCACCGCCATCCACGCCTTTTTCCTGAAACACGACATGATCCCTGCAAACCGGGGTGTGCACGGCTATGCCTATGCCACGCAGGAAATAGAGGAAGATCCGGAAGCAATGGAGTCTGCCAAGAAACTTTCGGCAAGGATTTTGGAACTCGGCAAAATCATAGAAACCGGTTCAGTTCCTGCAACACGAAAGCAGTACATCTCGGGAAAAGAATGCTGAAGCTTGTCGTCATATGTGCGATTATTTTTGTGCTGGCAGTGGTCATGACCATGGCCGGAAGGGGAGGCGGGAATTTCTATGTCCTGCTCCTGGTGGTCTCCGGGATTCCCATGCACCAGGCGGCCACAACGGGCCAGTTTATCCTTTTTATGACGGCCCTGTCAGCATTTTTCGTATTCCAGAAAAACAAGGCAGTGGTCTGGCCCCTGGCCATCCTCATCGGGACACTCACGGCATCCGCTGCCTTTGCCGGCGGGTATTTTTCACACTGGTTCAGTGGTTTCACCCTGAAAATTATATTTTCGGGTCTGCTTGCCATAGCAGGCCTGATGCTTTTGCCCATCAAAGAGCGCGGTGAACATGGGACAAAAAAAGGGTTTGGATACTGGCGCTTTGAATCGGGAGGGCAAACCTACACGGTGAACCTGTGGGTTGCCGTTTCCGTGACCCTTTCGGCAGGGTTTGGCTCGGGAATGGTGGGTGTATCCGGCGGTTCGTTTCTCGTCCCTCTTATGGTCCTTGCATGTGGAGTACCCATGCGGGCGGCAGTCGGCACGGCGTCGACGCTCATCGCTTCAACAGCCCTTATGGGATTCATCGGGCATACGATCCAGGGTGATTTCAGCCCTGCTCTTGCGCTTCCTCTTGCAGTGGTAACTATTGTGGGCGGCTTTATCGGAGGAAAATTTGCCATGAAAACGAAGCCAAAGCACCTAAAGCTTCTTTTTGCGTACACGACCCTGCTCGCCGCCCTTTTTATGGTGGTCAATGCCTTCTACTCCAGAGTCTCATAGGTCAATTTCACACTTGACATTGAGGGTGAGAACATTATATTACTATTCAGTAATATCAAAGGATGAAATATGAAGGATTTTATAAAAACCATAAAGGCCCTTTCCGACCCGAACAGGGTCAAGATTCTCAAGATGCTCCAGCACAAGAGTATGTGCGTGTGCGAGCTGCAGGTAGCTCTGGGCGTTGCCCAGCCGACCGTATCCAAGCACCTGAAAATACTGGAGGAAGCAGGTTTTGTGACGTATGAAAAGGATGGCCTTTGGGTCAATTATCACCTCACTGACGGGAGCAGCAGCCCCTATGTGGCAAGCCTGCTCGGAAATCTGCGGCACTGGTTGGAAGAGGAGCCGGAAGTGGCACGTTTGAAAAAGGAACTGCCCATGATCAACCGGGAGGATATCTGCAGGAAGTAATTTTTTTTGCACTTTTCATATTACTCTATGGAAATATAATGCGCAAGAAAGGGCCAATTGAAAAGGAGTAAGGGAAGAGAATGAAAGAAAGATGGAAGTTGCTGCTGATTATCCTGATTTTTGTTGCATGCTATTACGTGCCGTGGGCCAGTCCGACCATTCGCAAATCCGGCCTGGAAGCCTTCATGATGCTCCAGGAATATGCTCGCCAGCATGTGCTGACCTGTTTGATCCCGGCGTTTTTCATTGCCGGAGCTATTTCGGTTTTCGTCTCGCAGGCATCCGTCCTGAAATATTTCGGTGCCACGGCAAAAAAAATCCTTTCCTATTCAGTGGCCTCTGTTTCCGGGAGCATCCTGGCCGTATGTTCCTGCACGGTCCTGCCCCTCTTTGCGGGAATCTATACCCGCGGGGCCGGCATCGGACCGGCCACGGCATTCCTCTATTCAGGACCTGCCATTAATGTCCTTGCCATCGTGCTCACCGCCAGGGTCCTGGGGTGGCAGTTGGGGCTTGCGAGGGCAGTTGGCGCAGTGCTTTTTGCCGTCATTACCGGGCTTCTCATGGCTCTCATTTTTCGGAAAGATGACGCGGCCCGTACTGCCGGACAAATATACCTGCCGGATGAGGAGGGGAAGGGGAGGACGCTTCTCCAGGATTCTCTTTTTATCCTTATCATGGTGCTGATCCTTATCTTTGCCGCCTTTGCCCGTCCGGCTCCCGGATCAACGGGCCTCTGGCCCGCCATATTCGCGGCCAAGTGGTACATCACGGCCGGTTTGCTTGTGATCCTTGGGTTCATGCTCAAGGCATGGTTTGTAAAGGAAGAACGGGTAACCTGGGTCCAGTCCACCTGGGGGTTCATGAAACAGATCTTTCCGCTCCTGGGGGCGGGGGTCCTGGTGGCCGGGTTCATGCTGGGAAGGCCCGGTCATTCGGCACTGATCCCGGAGCACTATATTGAGATGCTGGTGGGAGGGAATTCCCTGTGGGCGAATTTGTTTGCGTCGGTTTCAGGGGCGCTTATGTATTTCGCAACGCTGACCGAGGTCCCTATTTTGCAGGGGCTCATGGGAGCGGGCATGGGCAAGGGACCGGCCCTTTCCCTGCTGCTGGCCGGACCGGCTCTGTCGCTTCCCAACATGCTGGTAATCGGCGGGGTTATGGGGGTTAAGAAGACGGCCACATTCTGCGCGATCATTGTGGTGCTCTCCACCATCGCCGGAATGTGCTACGGCTGGATCGCAGGGTAAATTGGACAGGATTCACAGGATTTTCAGGACTGTTTGCCTCCCGCGTCGCGGGATCCAGGTAGTGTAGGTGATTGCTGTTTGCCTGGTTGCCTCCGGCAAGCAGGCAAAAAAATCGGTTAATCCTGTAGATCCTGTCTAAAGCCCAAACGGGAAAACTGAACTTTGCGTTCTTGGCGTCTTTGCGGTGGGATTCTATGGAGGGAAGAGTGGCACAGGATGACGTGATTCAGATAAAGGTGGATGGTCATGGGGTTGGGATCATCGGCCTGAAAAGAGTGATGGAAGATATGGCGGAAGCGTATGCCCAAAAGTCCGACGAAGAGGTCGGGTCCGAATTGCTGAGCAGGCTCCGCAGAAAGAACTATATCCCGGATAGTGCTGCCGAGGGGTACAAGAGGGCCTTTGTCCGGGAATTCCGGAAATTCCTTGGCCAGCCCTTTGAGGAGGATATATCCGGGGGGATAGAGATCAAGGTGCTTGGTCCCGGATGTGCCCAGTGCGACCGGCTGGAAAAGGAACTCATCGAGGTTATGGCGGAAACGAATGTTATTGCGGATGTGGAGCACATCAGGGATATTAAAGAAATCGGGAAGTATGGTATTATGGGGACGCCGGCACTCCTCATTAATGGGGATGTCAAATCGGTGGGGAAGGTTCCACCCAAAACAAAGCTCATTGAATGGCTAAATCAGGCGAAAGGTTAAAGGCGAAAGGCAAAAGGAGGAATATCATGGAGATAAAGGTCCTTGGGACTGCGTGTGCCAACTGTGAAAAAGCGGAAAAACTCGTTCGCGAAGCGGTCCGGGAAACAGGCATTGATGCACAGGTGGTGAAGGTGCAGGACACCATGGAGATCGCGAAGGCGGGGGTGTTTATGACACCCGCCGTGGTAGTGGATGGCGATGTAAAATGTGTGGGCAAAGTGCCGAAGAAGGAAGAGGTAATCAGGTGGCTCACCAGGTGACGGGATGAGCGGGAGCGCATACTTCGAGATATGATTCACTCGGTGTGCATTTCATAAAAACGACCGAAAAAGGGATGTTGTTGTCTATGATGTACCCCAATATCAATCCAGTACTGATTCAGGTGGGGCCCTTTGCTGTCCGGTGGTACGGGCTCATGTACGTGGTGGGCTTTCTGCTGGGGTATTTCGTGCTCCTGAAGCTCTCCCAACGGGAACAGTATGATCTCACGAAACAGGAAGTGGGGGATCTCCTGTATTTCTGCATAGCGGGCCTGGTAGTGGGGGCGCGGCTGGGATACTGCCTGATCTACAATTTTTCATACTATATCCATGAACCGCTCAAGATGTTTGCGGTCTGGGAAGGTGGCATGTCCTTCCACGGCGGGCTGGCAGGAGCGGCAGTAGCAGGCTGGATCTTTGCCCGCAGGCGCCATAAATCTCTCCTGATGATTGCGGACCTTGGGGCTGTTGCAGCGCCTTTGGGGCTTTTTTTCGGCCGGATCGGCAATTTTATCAACGGGGAACTCTATGGAAGGGTGACTTCCATGCCGTGGGGCATGGTTTTCCCGGGAGCAGGAAATCTTCCACGACATCCTTCACAACTCTACGAGGCTTTTTTTGAAGGCCTGGTTTTGTTCTCCATCCTGCTCTGGTTGAGCAGAAAGCAGCGCCCCCCTGGCTTCCTGATGGCTTCATTCCTCACAGGATACGGGGTGTTTCGGTTTTTCCTGGAGTTTTTCAGGGATCCGGACCCGCAAATGAGGTTTGTTATGGGTCCTTTCACCATGGGCCAGGTGCTCTGCAGCATCATGGTCGCGGCAGGTATCCTCTTGTTCTGGCTTTGCCGAAGACGCGGGTGAGACGGCTCACCGAACCTGTTCTTACTTTCTTCAAATAGCTAACGGCTTCTGAACCAATAAATGGGATCAGTGGAAGATCAAAGTGCGAGAGAAAATAATGAAGCAGCTTTCTTTTCTGGACCGGCTCCTGACCCTGTGGATCTTTCTGGCCATGTTTGTGGGGGTGGGATGGGGGTATCTTTTCCCCGGTGTCAGGAACGTGATAAATTACTTCCAAGTGGGTACGACTAACATCCCCATTGCCATCGGCCTGATCCTGATGATGTACCCGCCTCTGGCAAAGGTGAAATACGAGGAGATGGGGTATGTATTCCGGGACTACAAGGTCCTTTTCCTCTCCCTGGTACAGAACTGGGTCATCGGTCCCATCCTTATGTTTCTGCTGGCCATTGCCTTCCTGTCCGGGCACCATGAATACATGGTGGGGCTCATCATGATCGGTCTAGCGCGATGTATCGCCATGGTCCTGGTGTGGAATGACCTGGCTTCCGGTGACGCGGAATATTGTGCCGGGCTGGTAGCCTTTAACTCTGTTTTTCAGGTCCTCTTCTTTTCCCTCTATGCCTACATCTTTATTACCGTAATTCCCCAGTGGCTCGGGTTAAAGGGGGCCGTTGTGAACATCTCTATCGGACAGATCGGGGAGAGCGTTTTTATTTACCTGGGGATCCCCTTTATAGCAGGTGTGCTCTCGCGGCTGATCGGGCTCAAGACCAAGGGCCGCGAATGGTATGAAAAGAAGTTTATCCCCAAGATCAGTCCCATTACCCTGATCGCACTGCTTTTTACGATCCTGGTCATGTTCTCCCTCAAAGGGGAATATATTGTCCAGCTTCCCTTGGACGTGGTTCGGGTGGCGATGCCCCTTTGCATCTATTTTGTGATTATGTTCTTTGTTTCATTTTATATGTCAATGAAGGTGGGCGCAACCTACGAGCAGTCAACCACCTTGAGCTTTACGGCCGCTTCCAACAACTTTGAGCTGGCAATTGCCGTGGCGGTAGCGGTCTTCGGCATTGATTCCGGCCAGGCCTTTGCTGCGGTCATTGGCCCCCTGGTGGAGGTGCCGGTGCTCATCAGCCTGGTCAACGTGGCATTGTGGTTCAAGCGGCGGTATTTTCCTTATGCCGTGGAGACGCCTACCGGCGTATGCCACCTCACCTGCGAACCAGCAGCGGGTTCCCGGTTTCAGAAATGAGAATTTTTGCGCAAGGTCAAGGCTTCCGGGGACCCGCCCGCTTCCGGCCCTGGAGGGCCTCCCGCCCGGAGGGGAAGGGTGGGGGGGGTCCAAGCGCAGCGCGGACAAACCGGGGACCCACTAGGATGGTGGGGGGTCCAAGCGCAGCGCGGACAAAAAAAGGCCATTTATGGATGGAAACCAGATAGATTGGGACAGTTTTCCAACAACATTCATTCCTTTGTCGCCACGCCAACCAGGAAACCGCACAAGAGAGAACCAAGAATGGTGGCCAGAGTGAATATGAGCACATATATCCATCCGAAGTAGGAGATCATGATCGGTAAGAGGACCGGTTTAACCGCCCTGTTGTTCAGAAAGATGGCAATCAGGGAATCCTTTGCCCCTCTTCCCTTCAATTCCTTTAACAGAGGGTACCAGGCGTAGATCGGGCCAACCGATATGATTCCCGCGAGTGCGGAAACAACAACGCCTTTGAACCCGGATTCTTTTCCAAGGAGTGCGGTTAGACGTGAAGGTTTCAAGAAAAGGTTGAGAAGGAATATGAGAAAGAAAACAAGACTGAGCGCGATGCCGATCCTCAAGAAAATAGATATGCTTCCCCTGAAGGCGATGAGTGCCTTGTCCGGCAAAAAAATGAGCAACACGCCGTAAATGACGGCCACGAAACCTGGAAAAAGGAAAGATCGCACGAAACTATCCCCCGAACAGGTTCAATATCAAACCAGTGACAATTGCAGCACCTATGGAGACCACGAAAGAAAGACTGTTCCGCAGGATGGAAAACCTGGGCTCCAGGGCAACCATCTCCGCAGGCAACTGGATGAGGCCTACACTTACCCAGGTCATCATGAATGCGGTTACCGCAAAAAGATTTACCCCATTATCCAGCATTTCGCCACCGATGATATAGCTGTTAATGGGATTCCCGGGTAGAATACTGCCAAAACATGCTCCCCAGATGGTGTCCACTATTTTATTTCCGGAAAATATTGAAAGCAGTAACTCTTTCGAAATGAATGCCTTGAACAGACCCATGAGGAGGACAATACTGATGAGAATCGGCAGCATTTTTCCAAATTGACCGGCAGTCTTTGACAGGGCCTCAGGGACATTTTCCCAACGGGTTTTTTCAGGCTTCGCCAATGTGGAATCAGCACTGCTTTTTCTCGGTCGCTTATATTGCTCCACCACGTGTGAAACTGTTGATTCTATCCCGGTGACGACCTCAATGTTGTATGCCTTCAGGTAGTTTTCAGCAGCGGGACTGCTGTACCCGGTGAGCACAACATCAACTTTTTGCTCGATAGCAAGGGCAACCGCCTGCATGCCACTTCCGGAACCCGCACCAGGATTTTTCAGAGCTTCAAATGCCATGGTTTCTAGGTTCACAATGATCAGGTAAGGTGAGGTCCCGAGCCTGTGGCCCACTCTTGATTCTAAACCGGGGCCTTCTGATGAAATGGCAATTTTCATGAATCATTCCTCCTCCAGCGAACTTATGAATTACATTCTTTGTGCATAGGATGCGGCCTGCAGCATAAACCATGCTTTGACAGCATATTACTCGATGATCTGTTGGGGGTCAAATTATGATCAGGAGAGAAGCGTGAGAATGAAACGTTTCACGTTTTGAAACGTCTTTCGTGAAAATTACCTTAAATTCTTTTCGATTACCTTTTAACTTGCACAGCAGCTTGGTTGTGAAATAGTAGAATTGAACATTAAAGCTGATCATGTGCATCTAATAACGAATGTTCCGCCCAAGGTTTCCATATCGCAATTGATGGGCACCCTAAAAGGGAGGACAGCGATCCGAGTTTTCAAACAATATCCATACCTGAAGAAGAAGCCATATTGGGGCAACCACTTTTGGGCTAAAGGGTATTGTGTTGATACGATTGGTTTAGATCCCGAGATGATAAGAAAATACGTTCGCTGTCAAGAAGCGAAAGAGCGAGAACAAGAACAGCGAAGTTTTCAATTCTAATCATCCCGATGGGGGTAACCCTGCCTTGCCTTCTCGGAGGGCAAGGCATTTTGGCCCCCTTTCAGGGGGCATAGGCAAAACCAGGTCCTTTGGGCCTGGATGCTTTACTCTCTTCTGTCAAGGGGCGCCAGTCCACTGCGCCAAGGTGTTTCCCGAACAGGTGGAGAACTTGATTTACTTTGTCCATCCTCAAAGTGGCCTTACCACGTTCGAGCTCCCTGATGAACCTCAAGCCAACACCGGCTTTTTCGGCCAGGTCAACCTGCGTCAGCCTATGCAGTTTACGCTGTTTTCTTACGAAGTCACTGATGTCCATAGCTCGATAATATACCCGATAAGGTTGATTTGTTCTGGTTTAAAGGAGCAGTATACCCGATCAGGATAAAAATACGGGTTATTGCAATATATGGTACCCGAAAGGGTATGGTGAAAGTATTTGAATGCCATTTTCATCCCTTTCGGGTATAAAGTCAAGGAGAATCTTCGTCCCAAATCCACAACCTTGAGCTTTATGGCCGCTTCCAACAATTTTGAGCTGTCCATCGCCGTGGCCGTGGCAGTGTTCGGGATCGACTCTGGCCAGGCCTTTGCGGCGCTCATCGGCCCCCTGGTGGGGGTGCCGGTGCTCATCAGCCTGGTCAACGTGGCATTGTGGTTCAAGCGGCGGTATTTTCCTTATGCCGTGGAGACGCCTACCGGCGTATGCCACGTAACATGCGAACCATCGGCCTAACTCTTCATAGAAATAACAAGTTCAATCCTGACCACAGTTGCGGGAATCGCAAGCAAACTGAAACCCCGCCGGCACTTTTGCCTTGACGGGAGAAAAGTCTATATTTATATTACCAATTAAGAATATAGTGAAAGGTTCTGTCTCTGTTATCAGCATTTTCTGATTAACTTCTTTTGACAAGCGTTGAATGACGCAAACAGATTGGTGAAGAATGCGAAATGGGAGAAAAAGATATAACCCCTAGTCATACCTTGTTCACCTCATGCCGGATAACTTCCGGTGCCATATCTCCTTGCTGCATCATCCTGGAGAGTATCAGTGACGGTGTTTTCACTATCGATCCGGACAAGAGAATCTCCTCTTTTAATCGGGCTGCAGAAAACATCACGGGTTTCCAGGCCGCTGAGGCAGTGGGGCATTTCTGCTTCGATATCTTCCGTGCCGACATTTGTGAAAAAAGATGCGCGCTCGACAGAACACTTGCGAGCGGCAATCCCCAGATAAATCTTCCGGCAAATATTATTACCAAGAACGGGCGCCAGAAAATTATCAGCATCAGTACCTCTGTGCTGAAAAACGAAGTTGGGAAGATTATCGGGGCCGTGGAGACATTCAGGGACCTTTCTGAATTGCGGGAGCTGAGAAAGCATCTGACCCACAATTTTACGTCCGATGACATCGTTGGAAAACACCCGAAGATGCGCGAGATCCTCTCGTCACTTCCTGATATCGCGGCCAGTGAAAGCCCGGTGCTCATAGAAGGACCAACCGGGTCGGGCAAAGAATTGGTAGCCCGGGCCGTCCATTCCCTGAGCCCCCGAAAAAAAGGGCCTTTCGTCCCGGTAAACTGCGCGGCCCTGCCGGACACCCTTCTTGAATCAGAATTGTTCGGCTTTGCCAGAGGTGCTTTTACCGGGGCCGTCCGAAAAAAGGCTGGAAGATTCCTGTCAGCAAATAAGGGGACTATTTTCCTGGATGAAATTTCCAGTACGTCCATGGCGTTCCAGGTCCATCTCCTGAGGATCCTGGAAGACGGTGTGTTTACCCCCCTCGGGGAAACAAGACCGGTAAAGGCTGATTTTCGGGTAGTAACGGCCACAAACCATGATTTGAAGCAGTTGATGCGGGAAGGAAAGTTCAGGGAGGATCTCTACTTCAGACTGAATGTTGCCAAGATCAGCCTGCCGCCCCTCAGGGAAAGGAAGGAAGACATCCCGTTACTGATCAACCACTGCATTCAAAAATTCAATTTCATCAAGGGAAAGAACATACAGGGAGTGAGTCCTGAAGTTCTCTCATTTCTCATAGATTACCCTTTTCCCGGGAATATCCGCGAGCTGGAAAATATCATAGAATATGCCTTCATTTTGTGTAAAGGACCCACCATAGAAATGGACCACCTTTCAAAGGACCTCCTCGATGAACCGAGTGGCTGGTATCAGAGGACATATGAACCGGAAAGTCCGCAGGAGTTCAAAGAGCTGACAAAGATCCGGGCGGTACTGGAGCAGTGCCAAGGGAACCGCATTGAGGCAGCTCATGCTCTTGGTTTGAGCCGGACCACTCTCTGGCGCAAGATGAAAAAATACGGTCTCATGGGTTAAGAGAAGCGAAAATCGATAAGGCGTTCATTTAGGGTAACCTATGAATTACAAAGAGTTGCTCGAAAAATACAATCTCTTGTTAAGCGAGAACAGCCGCTTGGTAAGAGAAAATGACAAGCTAAAGGCACAGATTGAGAAAACGAAGCGCAGGCCTGCTGAAAAGGAATTCACAGGTTCAACCGCAGAAAAAAACATGCTTGACAATGAACCGACTGACAGCGCCTCGCTTTCAGGTGTAAACAACAGATCGGATTCGACCTCAAAAATTAGCCTATTTATGTCGCTTTTCAAAGGCCGTGATGATGTGTATGCGAAGAAATGGGAGAACAAAAAGAAGACAACATCGGGATATTCACCCGTTTGTCTGAATCAATGGGAGGTTGGATTGTGCGGCAAGCCAAAAGCCTCCTGTTCCAAATGCGCCAATCAGTTATATGACGCTTTGGATGATCATGTCATAGAAAACCATCTGAGAGGGAGTATCATTGTCGGTATCTATCCAATGCTTCCAGATGAAACCTGCCACTTTTTAGCAATGGATTTTGATGAAGCCGGCTGGCAAGACGATGTCACAACAGTGAGAGAGGTTTGCGTCGAGTTTGATATTCCGGTGGCGGTGGAGCGGTCGCAATCCGGTAACGGCGCGCACCTGTGGTTTTTCTTTGAAAACCGATTGCCCGCTGCCTTAGCGAGAAAGTTTGGCACCGCCATTTTGACCTTTTCTATGAACAGGAGACATGAAATACATTTCAAATCATATGACAGATTGTTTCCCAGTCAGGACACAATGCCCAAAGGAGGTTTTGGCAATCTGATTGCTCTGCCATTCCAAAAATCTGCAAGGAAGAACAATAATAGCGAATTTATCGATGAAAGCTTTGAATCCTATAGTTATCAGTGGGCATTTTTGTCATCGATTCAAAAGATTTCTGAAGACCGCATTAAGGATCTTATACAGAAGCTTTGTCATGACCATGAATTGGGGGCCTTGAAAATCGACGAAGAGGAACAAGGAAAGCCATGGGAAACACAACCAATCAGCCACCTGAAAAAAAGCGATTTTCCAGAGCAAATCGATATCGTGAAAGCAAATATGTTGTTTATTCCAAAGCGCAATATCTCCCAAAGGGCATTGAACCGATTGAAAAGATTGGCTTCTTTTAAAAACCCAATGTTTTACAAGCAGCAAGCCATGCGGTTGTCAACGTACGGATACCCAAGGATTATCTCGTGTGCGGATGAAACGACGGACTATCTGTGTTTGCCGAGAGGCTGTGAAATGGACCTGCTGGCTGAATTAAAACAATATGGTATAGATACTCATCTTATCGATAAGACCTATTGCGGGAAAAGAATAGATGTAGAATTCAACGGCCACTTAAGAGATGAACAACCTTTGGCCCTTGATCAGCTAATGCAGTATGATATTGGAATACTTTCAGGAACAACCGCTTTTGGGAAAACCATCGTAGCCATCAAGCTGATCGCCGAAAGAAAAGTCAATACCCTTATCTTGGTGGATAGGATCGGCTTGCTCAAACAATGGCAGGAACGGTTATCTGAATTTTTGGTCATAAATGAAACCTTACCGGAACTGATTACTCCAGCAGGCAAAAAAAGAGGGAGAAACAAAAAGGCGGGCGTCATCGGCCAGATGGGCGGGGGCAAAAAAGCCCTAAGTGGTATTGTGGATATTGCCGTTATGCAATCCTTAAGCAGGAGGGGAGAGGTAAAGAATTGTGTCAAAGACTATGGGATGGTTATTGCGGATGAGTGTCATCATGCTTCGGCTTTCAGCTATGAAAGTATTCTGAAGGCCACAAATGCCAAGTATGTTTACGGCCTGACAGCCACACCGACACGAAAGGATGGACATCATCCCATACTTTTTATGCATTGCGGTCCAATACGGTATCGCGATAATGCAAAAAAGCAGGCAGAGAAGAGACCTTTTGACCACTATATCATTCCCCGGTTTACGCGCCTGAGAATTCCTTTGAATAGTGATGAAAAGGATATTTCCATCCAGGAATTGTATTCTGAAGTTATTGATAATGAACCCCGGAATCAGCAAATTGTCGAAGACGTTCTAGACAGCTATAAACGTGGCAGGAACTGCATTATTCTAACATTAAGAACCACTCATGTTGAACTGCTTGCGAAGAAATTAGGGGAAGAAATCTCGGATGTTGTGGTGCTGATGGGTGGAATGGGTTCAAAGACAACACGGGAGGTTCTTCAACGCATTAGGAACACGCCGGCAGATAAAAATCTGATATTGGTGGCTACAGGGCCTTTTATCGGAGAAGGCTTTGACGAACCTCGCCTTGATACGTTGTTCTTGACTATGCCGGTATCGTGGAAAGGCACACTCCAGCAATATGCCGGAAGACTTCATCGACTGTTTATGGATAAAAAGGAAGTGCAGATCTATGATTATGTGGATATCCATGTAAGAATGCTGGAAAGAATGTATCAGAAAAGACTTACTGGGTATGCTTCGATGGGATACAAAGCAAAAAGCGAAAATAACATGTCAGCATCATTGGATATTATTTTTGATAAGGACAGCTTTTTGCCTGTTTTCAGCAACGATGTTGCTGCCACAAAAAAAGAAATTTTAATGGTAAGCCCCTTTGTGAGAAAGAGGCGTTCAGTGCAAATGCTACAACACTTGAGAATCGCCGTTGACAAAGGCATCCGAGTCATTGTTGTGACAAGACCGGCAGAGGCTTTTGAAGCCAAAGATCGAGTTGCGTTGCAGCGAGTATTGGAGGTACTGGAAAACAACGATATAAGTGTTATTTTTAAACCCAATATTCATCAAAAATTCGCAATCATGGATCAAAAGACTGTGTGGTATGGCAGCATCAATCTCTTGAGCTACGGCAATGCTCAGGAAAGCATCATGCGCATTGAAAGCCCCAATATCGCAAATGAGTTGATGAGAAGTGTAGAAAGCTTGAGCCCCTAACCGACGACATGGCCGACGAGGAAAAACTGGTCATTATTCAACGCGAGTTTGACCGCCTCTACGACCCCGGCCATCCGGTGCGCAACAATTTGGAGACCCTGGACTCGGTTGAAGAGGTGCGGATTATCAGGGAGGCGATTAAGAATAGGGAATTAAGAATAGGGAATTAAGAATAGGGAATGGGGAATTGAAAGTCGATATTTGTGAGAGGACATTTGCTTTTGCAGTGCGGGTTGTGAAATTGTGCCAGTTTCTTGATGAGACACCGAGGGTTGGACGAACCCTGGCCAGGCAACTTATCCGGTCTGGGGCTTCCATTGGTGCCAATGTCGAGGAGGCCCAAGCTGGACAAAGCCGGGCTGACTTTTTGTCGAAGATGTCGATTGCATATAAAGAAGCCCGTGAAACCCTGTACTGGTTAAAACTGCTTGCTGCATCTGAGGTCATGCCGATGGAACGTCTGAGCGAAATGATGGATGAAGCAAACGAGCTCGTGGCTATTTTGACGTCAATTATCAAATCTACCAAAGCCATCGCTCAATGAATTCACCATTCCCTATTCAAAATTCACTATTCCAAGACAGAGTCTTGATCCAATGACAGTTGATCGTCCAATTGAATACCTGGTCAGTATCGTGCAGGAGTTGCGGAAGCTTCCAGAGGAAACGGAATGGGTCGAGTTCAAGCACAACAGAGACAACCCGGAGGAGATCGGCGAATATATCTCAGCTCTTGCAAACGCGGCAGCGGGGTAGATAAAAGAGAAATGGACAAGGAAGACCGTGTTCGAGCCTGCTATCTGCACGCCTGCCTGCGTTATGTTCAACGGGACTTCATGACCAATCCCACCCTGCGGGACCGTTTCGGAATTGAAGCCAAAAACAGCGCTACTGCATCCAGAATTATCAAAGAGACTTTGGAAACCGGAAAGATCCGGCCCTATGATGAAGCAGCAGCCAAAAAATTTATGAAATATGTACCATGGTGGGCGTGATGGGGAAACGGATTTTTATTTGATGGGTATTTGATATGAAGAAGGCCACTCCCCTTAAGGATATAAATAATGTCCACGATATCCATAGGTTGTGCTTGAAGTTTCTATTTGATGGGTATTTGATTCCTGCTAAGAAGGCTGAAGCCGCCCCGAAGGGCGGCCTCGTTACTCCTTCCACACATGGTAGATGAGCTTAAGGTAGTATCGGCTCAAAATGCAGAAAAGTCAAGATTTATTTTTGATTAAGGCTAAGGCCATGGTGGACCTGAGTGCCGGAGCGTGAAGGATGATTTATTTGATCGTTGTTTGATTGAAAGGTGTTCAATTTCTTCCAGAGAAGGTATATTCGCCGTCTTTTCAGGTGGTTATGAATTTAAGTTTATTTGACTGTTATTTGATGCGAACCAATGGAGAAGTCTGCTTTGGTATCAGTTCTGAACCCAAGTATTGTGTGCTCTAAGGGTGTCGAATGAAAATCAAAACTATCAAACTTACCAACTACAAGGCCTTCTACGGCACTTATGAAATACCTGTAGGCGGCAAGAATCTGTTCATATACGGCGAGAACGGCAGCGGTAAAAGCTCGCTCTATTATGCCCTGAAGGACTTTTTCCAATCTTCCATGGAAAATATCGATCTCAAGGAAGTTGAGAATATCTTTATCAAGGATACCGTTAAAGGCAAGTGTTCTATCAAGATCACCTTCAATACCAAGATTCCAGGGACCCGTAAACAAACAAAAACTTTTGAATGTACGGCTACATCAAATGGAAAATAGGGGGACGTTGTTGACTAATTACACTTATTTCTTGTTGCGCACTATTGAAAAGCCTGGCTGGGGCTTCTTCCAGCATAGGTGCTCGGAAGACCTTAAAGCTTTAGACATGGCAGGGAGATCCCGTGACCTTTTACACTGAACCAACAGGGTATGAAAAGACGGCACTTTCAGATTTGCAGGGTGCCTGGGGAAATCTTCGTGAGGAAGTGGTTGAGGCCCAACCATTTCCGGAGCGGGAGAGGATTCTGTTTCACATAGATGAAGCGATGAGCTGGGAAAGTGTGCGGAATTTGGAACAGATGCGAAACACATTGCTCCTGATTCAGAACATCGCTGCTCAATCTGAGGTCCCTGATGAAGTGTCAGAATGGATAACGATTATTAGAGAAAATCTGGATGAGGTTTTCATTGCCGTTGAAGAAGGGAAAGCGGTTTAGAGGAGACAATAGAGAAAGATGTATAAAGTAGTCCAAGACATTCTGGATGTTTTTGACCGGGATGATATAGAGGAATATCCCAGAGCTACAATAGATCAGGCACTGGAGCACGAGAAGGAACTGACTCCACACCTGATAAAAATCCTGGAAAATGTGCTCAGAGATCCTGCGGCCATTCTTTCCCGTGAGAGATTTTTCGGCCATATTTTTGCTCTGAACCTCTTGGCTCATTTTAGAAACCTGGAAGCGCACGAAACCGTTGTCAATCTGATGTCACTACCAGGAGATGTTGTCAGCGATTTGTTCGGAGATATGGTCACGGAGGATTTTCCACGGATTCTGTATCAGACATGTGGGGGTGAATATGAAAGAATAAAGGGGTTGATTTTAAACAAGGAGGCATATGAATATGTTCGTGGCTCGGCCATGAAGGCAATCGTCTTTGGAGTATTGCTGGGTGACCTTCCCCGTTCACGGGCACTGGATTTTTTTGGGGGATTGTTCACAGGAAATGAGGCAGAGAACTCATCGTATTTTTGGGATGGTGCTGCATCCTGTGTCTGCGATCTTTATCCGGAAGAGCTACTGGATACAATAAAGGACGCTTACAACCGAGGGCTGATATGGCCTGGATACATTGGCATAGAGAGCTTTGACAGCGCCTTGTCTGAAAACAGAGATGATTTCCTTACCAAAAAGAGGAAGAGAATAGAAAGCTCAATAAGAGAAGATTTCCACAGCTATATGTCATGGTGGGCCTGCTTTGATAAGGACGTTTCGTCGTCTCTTGGAAAAGGGGTGGATAACAAGAATCACAGACCATCTTCCAAAGGCAGCAATAAAAAGAGGAAAAAGAAGACCAGAAAAAGGATAAGCAAGGCGAGCAGAAAGAAAAACAGGAGGCGTTAGAGGTCTTGTAACGCTCAAGAACATTGCAGGATGGATCATGCAACTTATACCGGAACAACTAGTAGAGGGCATAGGGGCCTTGATCCTTGTACGTGGAGATGGGGACAATCCTATGTCAGAAGTTCGTAGTGCAGGAGAGATAACAGGCGGGCCGCCACCTCTGAGAAAGCGTGATCGATCCCGTTTTCTTCAACGGCCCGATGAAGTGATTCAATCAATCCGTCATGAGCAACCGCATAATCGCACTTGACATCGGCTTGACAGGGAGAGGATGTAGTTTGATAAATAGGGGCAGTGTATCCGCTCAATGAATAGCGCAATGCAGACAACGCAGGGTCGCGACCGGGAGGTCGCTCCTATAAAATTAATGCATGACCAGGAGAACTATGGCTTCCCCAAACCATGAACTGGGACTCGCCAACGACTTTGTTCAGTACACCGGGTGCAATATTTTTCTGACGGGGAAGGCGGGCACAGGCAAAACAACCTTTCTCCATAATCTGCATAAAAACACGGCAAAGAGGATGATTGTTACCGCGCCAACGGGCGTTGCGGCTATCAATGCCGGCGGGGTAACACTCCATTCTTTTTTTCAGTTGCCTTTTGGCCCATTTGTACCGGGTAGCGAAGCATACGAGCGGAATAAACAGCGCCGCTTCAGGTTCAGTAAGGAAAAAAAGCGGATTATACAAAGCCTTGATTTGCTGGTGATTGACGAAATAAGCATGGTACGGGCAGATTTACTCGATGCGGTGGATGCTGTCCTGCGCGGCCATCGCCGGAACAATCAGCCCTTTGGCGGGGTGCAGTTGCTTCTGATCGGCGATCTCTATCAGCTTTCTCCGGTGGCCAAACAAGATGAATGGCATCTTTTGGAGCAATATTATGAGTCGGTTTATTTCTTCAGCAGCAAAGCGCTGAATCTTACTGAACTGATTACCATTGAACTGACGCATATTTTTCGCCAGTCAGACGCCCGTTTTATCAAGCTCCTGAATCGGGTACGTGATAACCGGCTTGATGAATCATCCATAGCTGATCTTAATCTCCGTTACATTCCGAATTTTACACCCGGTGAAGATCAGGGTTATATTACCCTGACCACCCACAACCGAAACGCCGAATCCATCAATCAGACCAGGCTTGACGGCTTGCCCAAAAAGGAACACCGTTTCAAGGCTGAAGTTTCCGGAGATTTTCCTGAACATAACTACCCGACCCTGGCCACTCTTCTGCTGAAAGAGGGAGCACAGGTTATGTTCGTGCGCAATGATCCCTCTGCTGAAAAACGCTACTACAATGGGAAGATTGGTAAAATAACCAAAATTTCGAACAAAAGCATCAGGGTTATCTGTCCCGGTGACAAACAGGAAATCGTGGTTGAACCAATCATTTGGGAGAATATTAAATACACACTGAACGAAGAAACAAAGGAAATTGAAGAGGAGATAATCGGTCAATTCAAGCAATACCCCCTGAAACTCGCATGGGCAATCACCATCCACAAAAGCCAGGGGCTGACTTTTGAAAAGGCCATTATTGATGCCAAAGCAGCTTTTGCGCATGGTCAAATTTACGTGGCCTTAAGCCGTTGTAAAAGTTTAGAGGGCATGGTGCTGAGCGCTCCCCTCTCATCTAAGGGAATAGAAACGGACGAAGCTATAAGGGGCTTTGACGAAAACGCCCGCCAAAACCCGCCCACCGAAAGCCGGCTTCAGAAAGCCAAAATCAACTACCAGCAGCAGCTAGTGCTTGATTGTTTCGATTTTTCCTTATTGCGCAACCGGCTCAATTATCTTGCCCGGATTTTGCTGGGAAACGCCGGAGTTGTGCAGGTTTCAGGCGTTGAAGATATCCGCCAACTGCAGAAAAAGGCTGCGGAAAGCATTTTTGTTGTCAGTGAAAATTTTAAGCGGCAATTACGCACAATTTTTGCGAATGGCGGTTTGCCCGAGTCAGATGCAGTTATTTTGGAACGGATTGGCAAGGCGTCAGCGTGGTTTCAGGGAAAGTTCGCCGAAATTTTTGGGGAGTCAGTGCCTAGATTGCATGTAGAAACAGATAACACTGAACTCCGTAAGAAAATTGACAACGCGTTGAATAATCTCAAAAAGGAAATTGCCGTAAAGGTAGTCGGCGTGCAATCTTGTGAGAAAGGATTTACTCCGTCAAGATTCCTGCGTGCCGTTTCAGCCGCTGAGATCGACTTTACCCCTGAAAAAGAAAAAAAGCGCCGGCCCCCAGTCTACACCGAAGCGGACGTTGCCCATCCGGAGCTTTTCCAGACCCTGAAGGAGTGGCGTTCCCGCAAGGCCAGGGAGGAAGAGGTCGCCCATTTTCAAGTCTTACATCAACAAGTACTGCTCCAGATTGCGGTATGCCTGCCCGGCAGTACTGCTGATTTGATGAAGATAAAGGGGGTCGGCAAGAAAACCATTGAAAAATACGGTGAAGAATTGGTGAAACTGGTTTTGGCCTATCGCGAAAAACACGGGATAAAAAAGATCTTACCGCCGCAGCCTGAGAAATTTCCTAAAGAAAATACCCTGGAAAAATATGCTGCTCCAACTTACAATACAAAACAGATAAGTTTCGATATGTTCAATAACGGGTTGACGATTGACCGGATTGCACAGGAAAGAGGACTGGTGCAATCGACCATTGAAACGCACCTGACTTTTTTCGTGGAAAAAGGTAAACTGGATATCAATAAATTGCTTTCACCTGAAAAACAAAAGGCCATTGAAAAGGAACTTGCTTCAGATCACCATAATTCCCTCAGCGAAGTAAAAAATGCCCTGGGAGATGACTATTCCTATGGAGAAATCAAAATGATGTTGGCCTATCAGAAACACCTGGCATCAGAATAAGAAGGGGAGGGGGGACGGAAGGAACAAAATGTGGAAGACCGTAGCAAGAAAATAGAGCGGCTCAACCTTGTATTGCAGACCATGCGGGATGTGAGCGGTCTTATTATCAAGGAAAAGAACCGGGAGCAGTTGCTCAGTGGTATATGCCATGCCCTTATTCAACATCGCGGCTATTACAACGCGTGGGCTGTTTTGTTCGATGAACAAGGCAATGCGGCCATGAGTGCGGAGGCCGGGATCGGCCCGAAGTTTTTGCAATTAAGGGACTTCATGCGTGGTGGACACCAGCCCCCATGTGTTGACCTGGCCTTGAAAAAAAAGGATATTGTGGAGACGGGTGATCCCGTATCCACCTGCACGGACTGCCCTCTTGCAGAGGACTACCATGGAAGGGGGGCCCTCACCGCTCCTTTTGTGCTCGATGGAAGCGTGTACGGTATATTGTCCCTTTCCATTCCACGCAAAGTGGCCCATGATCAGGATGAGCAGACCCTCCTGAGGGATCTTGCCGCGGATATCGCTTTTGGTTTGCATGCCCTTGAGCTTGAAGAAGCAAGGGAAGAGACCGCCAAGGCCCTGGCCGAGAGTGAGGAACGATTCCGCGATCTCCTGGAGAAATGCCCGATTGGTATTTTTATTATCCAGGATAACCAGGTAGTGTATCAGAACCCCCAGCAGAAAGAGTTGCTGGGACCGCTTCCCCGCTCATTCGACCTGGGGACTTTTGAAGGTTTGCACCCCGAGGACGTGGAAAAGGTCAGGACAATGTGCAACAATGTTGCCAAGGGTAAGGCCAAGAGCCTTAGTGCAGATTTCAGGTTGTGCCCCGTGACCGAACCGGACTGTCATCTGGGGAGAAAATGGATCTATTGCTACGCCTCCCAGATACACTACCAGGGAAAAGACGCGACCCTCGTGAACATGATGGATATTACCCGGTCGAAGGAACTGGAGCACCTGGTCAGGATCCAGGATAAGATGACCTCCCTGGGGCGTGTGGCCGCGGGGATCGCCCACGAGATTCGAAATCCGCTTTCAGGCATCAATATCTATCTGAAGACCCTGGAGAGACTCCTGGAGCGGGGAATGGACCGGGAAAAGGCGGAAGATATCCTTAATCATATTCAATCCGCCTCCAATAAGATCGAATCTGTTGTGAAGAGAGTCATTGACTTTTCCAGGCCGAGCCGTCCCAATTTTATTCTGGCAAACATAAACGGGCCCATTGAGGATGCCATTTCGCTTTCTGCGGTCACCTTGAGAAAGAGCCGGATCAGTCTTGAAAAAAAACTGCAAAAGGATATCCCTGAGTGTACGCTTGATAAGCATCTCATGGAGGAGGTGATCCTGAATCTGATTACCAATGCTGTTGAGGCCCTGAGAAAAACAGAGGGCGAACGAAACCTGGAAGTGAACTCTTTTGCTGAAGGCGAGTCAATATTTGTGCGGATAGCTGATTCAGGACCGGGAATTCCACTTGATTTACGGGAGCAGGTTTTTGATCCTTTTTTCAGCACAAAAGATGGGGGCACGGGCATTGGCTTGAGCCTCAGCCACCGGATAGTGGTGGATCACGGGGGCTCCCTGAGTGTCTCCACCAGCAAATGGGGAGGCGCTGAATTCCTGATTGAGATACCCTGTCGAAAAGGGGGGCGGAAAAGGTGATGACTCTTTCTACCATCTTTGTCATTGACGACGAGGAAGTCATACGGGAGGGGATAGCGGTTGCCCTCGAAAGGGACTATTCCATCAAACCGTTTGGCACGGCGGAATCCGCCCTCGAAAACATGGAACATGATTCGCCTGATCTGGTCCTGCTGGATATCGGCCTGCCCGGGATGGATGGCATACAGGCCCTTCAGGAAATAAAGAAAAGGTGGAGCGATATACCGGTTATCATGATCACCGCGTATGAGGACGTGCAAACCGTCATATCAGCCATGAAGCTGGGTGCTCATGATTACGTGGTAAAGCCCATCCACATGGACGCCCTGGAAGTGAGTATCCGGAACGCCCTGGAGACGGTCAAGCTGAAAAAGGAGGTCCAGGCACTCCAGGAGAAATACCTGAAGGAAAACCTCCCTTGTTTCATCGGGGAAAGCAACGCGATCCAGGACGTCATGGAATTTATCGATCAGGTGGCAAAGAGTCCTGACACGCCTATCCTCATTATCGGAGAGACTGGAACCGGGAAAGAACTCATCGCCAGCGCGATCCATTACAGGAGCCCGAATTTCAGCGGGCCACTGGTGACGGTCAATTGCGCCGCTATCCCGAAGGACCTCGTGGAGAGTGAACTTTTCGGGTACGAGAAAGGGGCCTTCAGCGGAGCCAGTCCTTCGGGGAAGATCGGCCTGGTTGAAGAGGCGGCAGGAGGGACCCTGTTTCTTGACGAGGTTGGTGACCTGAGCCAGGAGGCCCAGGCGAAGCTGCTCCGGTTTCTGGAAGACGGGCAATTTTACCGGGTGGGCGGAACCAGGCAGCGCAAGGTGCAAACAAGGGTCGTTTCCGCCACCAATAAAGACCTGGAAGACATGGTAAAGGAAGGTCATTTCAGGAAGGATCTCTATTTCCGGCTGGGGGTTATCAGGGTAGAGGTCCCGTCATTAAACGAACGCAAGGATGACATCATGCCACTTGCGCAGGCATTCCTCCTGGAATTCAACAAGAAATTCGGGAAAAAAATAACCGGCCTGTCAAGAGATGCCGAAAATGGGCTGCTCGGCCACACGTGGACGGGCCACGTACGGGAATTGAGGAATTTGATTGAACGGGGTGTTCTTATCGGCAGCGGTCCTGTCCTCACCGTGGACGACCTTGGTATTGCAAAAAAAAAGGGCACGAAACCAGGGCAACCAAAAGAGGAGGGAATGCCATTCCCACCCTTTCCCAGGGAAGGAATGGATTTGGATAAGGCCAAAGAAGCCCTTGAAAGGTATTATATTGAGCAGGCCTTCAAACTGGCCGGGGGAAACGAGAGCAAGGCCGCGCGGCTCTTAAACATGAATCACCACACCTACCGCTACCGGAGAAGAAAACTCCTCGGATCGTAAGATCCACGGTTCACGGTAAATCTCTTCCGGATTTAATCATGTCGGCTCTTCACCAGGCAAGCAAAGCCATTTTGAAAATCTTCTAAAAACCATTTCGAAGTTTTCCTATATTCTTCCCTTAAAATCTGAATCCTGCGCTCATATTTTTGATAACTAATTGAAATGACGTATGGTTATGCTCTTCCAGGTGATTGGCACATATTGTGCTCTCAAATAACGTTGATGACCTCGTGCTGGGTTTTTGGAGTGCGGAAGGACTTTGTATGAAGAGCAGGTGAACGGGATGTTTCTGAAGCGGCGTCATCAGGCACTCAATATGTTGAGTGCCTGATCCGCAGCGACCGGAGTCATGGACGACGGAGGGAGCGTAGCTTCAGGAATAGGCCGTTTGCCTGCTCAATTGGATGATGGGCAACATATTTCAATAGACTGGCCAATGCCAAGAGGAGGACCCTTATGGAAAGGATGTTTTCGCCATTTACAATAGGACAGACGGAACTGGTGAACCGCTTTGTATTTCCGCCCATCAAGCTTGGATATGGGAACCCTGACGGCGCGGTTACAGACCGTCAACTGCTTTTTTACAGCCAGATCGCAAAAAACGGACCTGCCCTGATTATCCTGGAACCCGTCGCGGTTACCCCCGACGGGAGGGAACATCCAAAACAGCTGTGTGTACATCTGCCTGCGAGCGCGGCCGAGCTGCAGAAAATTGTTGACGTGATACACGGACAGGGGCGCCTTGCGTGCCTCCACCTGAATCATGCCGGTGCTGCGGCAAATCCCAAGGCGGCAGGCGGGCAGCCAAAGGCACCATCAACGATCACGTGTCCTACCACCGGCCAGGAATCCACGGCCCTGACGCTGGCTGAAATCGAGAAAATTCTCAGGGGATACAGGGCGGCCGCGGAGAAAGCGGTCACCGCGGGCTTTGATATGATCGAAGTCCAGGGGGGACACGGGTATCTGGTGTCACAATTTCTCAACAGCAAGATCAACAAAAGAAAGGATGATTTTGGCAAGGATCGTCTCCTGTTCGCCAAAGAGGTGTTGTTCAAGGTAAAGGAAGGAGCCCCCGATATCCCTCTGATCCTGCGGATTTCCGGAAACGAGATGTCCCCGGAGTTCGGAATCAGCCAGGAAGACCTCGCATCACTTCTGAACCTGGGTGAACAAGAGGGAATCGCGGCGATTCATGTGGGCATGGGGAATTCCTGTTTCAGCCCGCCCTGGTACTTCCACCATGGCAGCCTGCCGCACAAACCCCAGATGGATTCGTTGTCCTGGGTACGCGGCGAAACCTCTTTACCCCTTATTGCCGCCGGGCGGATGGGCAGAAAAGAAAAAGTGATGGAAGCCATGGACCAGGGAGTCGCTGATCTTGTGGCGCTGGGAAGACCTCTGATCGCTGATCCGGGCTTGATTGAAAAATGGCAGAACAGCCGGGAAGAGGAGATCATTCCCTGCGGCTACTGTCTCCAGGGCTGTCTCCACCGCCTCAAAAACGGGGATCCCCTCGGGTGTAATTTGAATCCGGAGGTGGGTTTACCGCCATTGGAACCGGCCGCCAATCCTTTGAGGATCCTTGTAGCTGGCGGCGGCCCTGCGGGCATGAGTGCGGCCTTTTACCTGTCAAAGCGGGGACATCAGGTGACCCTGGCAGAGGCGGGTGAGCATCTGGGAGGGCAATTCACCCTTGCATGGCAGGCGCCGGGTAAGTCCGACATGGAAGCGGGTCTCAAGGCGCTCGAGCACCAGGTCATGAGAAGTGGTGTCTCCATCATGCTCCACAGGAAGGTTGATGCGTCTTTGGTGCAAGCACAGGCTCCGGAACTGCTGGTATGGGCCACGGGAGCGGTACAAAACATCCCGGACATCCCCGGGCTGCAGGATCAGCACGTGCTGACGTCCCTCGAATATTTCAAAGGAGTCAAAAAGGTCCAGGGGCCAAGGGTCCTCGTGATCGGCGCAGGAAGAGTCGGGCTGGAAATCGCGGAAAAACTGGGAAAAGAAGGCTATGAGGTGGTGGCTACCAAACGGACAGATCCCATCGGGAGTATGATGGAGATGATCACGAGGAAACTGCTTCTCATGCGGCTCGAAAAATTGTCCAATGTCACGCTCATGCCGCATACCACGGTGAAGAAATTTGCAGAGGGAGCGGTTGAAGTGGAACAGGACGGGTCTCAGAAGTCCTTCAAACCTTTCCAGACGGTGATCCTCTCTTCAGGAATGAATCCAGAGGAAGGACCGGATCAGGAGATCAGGAATGTGGTCTCCAGGATCGAAATCATTGGGGACGCAAATCAGGTGCAGGATATTTTCAGTGCAATTCATAGCGGCTACGAACTGGCGCGCCAGGTCTGAAGTCAGGGGACGAACAATGGAAAATGAAGTCGATCGTGAAAAAGAGGTTCAAGAGCTGAAGGCGAGGATAAGGGCAGTGAAGGAGCAGCTTGCGGCGCTGGAGATGCGCGTTGGAAATGCGCGGAAACCCAGGTCAATGCAACCCCAATGGAAGGCCTTTGTGGATACGGAGAAATGTGTTGGATGTGGAATGTGTGTATCTGTCTGCCCCGCAGAGGCGATCAGTGTCCACGAACAGGCCCGAGTAGACACCGAGAGGTGTATGGGTTGCGGGCACTGCGTCCAGGAATGCCCCGAATATGCGCTTTCGCTTCAGCCTTTGCGAGTTCTGGATGACCATCATCGGCCCTTTGCGCGTCGGCTTCAGCATGTTGGATAGGAGGAATGCGATGGATCAGGTGTCTTTTTCAGATATTGCGATAGTAGCGTGTGGAACATTGAGCCTGGAGTTGAGCCACTTGCAAAGGGAGGGATTCCTGGATGCAAGGCACATTTTTTACAATACGCCGGGTCTTCATGAGGTGCCGAAAGAACTTGAACGGCAGTTGATTTATCGGATCAACAAGGCAAAGGAAAAAGCGGACAAGGTCCTCGTGGTCTATGGAGGGAAATTCTGTTACGTGAACGGCGATGATCCCTACCGTACCATGAAAAAGATTATCGAGGAGCAGGGGGCGAATGTCTTGAGGATAGACGCAACCCACTGTATGGATATGCTGGCAAGTGAAGAAGAACGGGAGCGGATAGCCCAGGAAGTTGCCGGCGGAGAAAAGGTCTGGTGGATGACGCCGGGCTGGGTGAAGTTTCGGCACTACGTGTTCAAGGGATGGGACCAGGGGCTCGCCAATGAAAATTTTCCGCGGCATACCGGGGGAGCGATCGTCCTGGACGGCATCGGCTATATTGACCGCTATATGGCCGAACGCCCCGAGGATTTCCTTGAGTATTCCGACTGGATGGGGATCCCTATTCAGGCCTATCCCATCACTCTTGATCGCTTGAAATCCATGCTGGTCGCGCAGGCAAATAGACTCCATAATGCATAAATTTTGAAAAAGAAGGAGGAAAGAGGATTATGTATAAACCTGAAGTCAATGTTGAGAAGTGTATTGGTTGCGAAGAATGCGTGGACGTATGTCCGGTTGATGTTTACGAAATGCAGGATGGGAAGTCCGTCCCGGTGAACGGGGAAGAATGCCTTGGATGCGAGAGTTGTATAGAGGTATGTGAACAGGAAGCAATTACGGTCTCGGAAGTTTGAGCCTGTGCATAAAAAGAGATAAGGAAATTTTAATGGAAGAGAGGAAGGGAAAAATGGTCAAGGAGATAACAGAACAGGATTTTGAAAAAGAGGTGGTAAAATCGGAAACACCGGTTCTGGTGGATTTTTGGGCTCCGTGGTGTGGTCCTTGCCACATGGTTTCACCGGCTATCGAAAAGCTTTCCGGCGATTATGACGGGAAATTCAAGTTTTGTAAGATGAATGTTGATGAGGCCCAAAAAACGGCCCTGAACTACGGGATTATGAGCATCCCCACGCTGATGTTTTTCAAAGACGGAAAAAGGGTGGATGAAATCGTGGGGGCGGTCCCGGAATCAATGATCGCGGAAAAAATTGAATCCCTTCTTTAAGCAGTAAGGATTCAGATTCATTGATTAGAGGGCCTTTACGGACTGATAATGACGTTTTTACGAGATGTCGGGGCATGAGATCTCTGACCGCGAAGAGGGGAATATGTAATGGGCATCATTCCCCCTCTTTTTCTCCGCCTTCGCTGAAGGCTTCGGGCTTGCCCGTGGGGATCCATGAGAACGCACGATCGAACATGCTCGCAGGAAACATCGAGTTGAAAATGATGTCTAAAACGGCAGGGTGGTGGAATAATTTGACAAGACATGGAGGGTGAAAGAGGTGGAAGAAAGAGATGTCATGGAGGTGGATGTTCTTTTTGTGGGTGGAGGCATTGCCAGCCTGAGCGGAGCACTGCATCTTGCGAATTTGATAAAAACACAGAACAAAAAAGCAGAAAAAGAAGGGGAAGGGGAAAAGCTGGATGAGATTGTTATCGCTGTCCTGGAAAAAGCTGCTTTTGTGGGCTCTCACAGTATATCGGGTGCAGTCATGGATCCTGTCTCGCTCCGGGAACTCATGCCTGACTTCCTGGAAAATGGCGCACCCCTGGAAGGAAAAGTAACAAAAGAGGAGGTCTGCCTGTTGACAAGAAAGGGCCGGCTGAAAGCCCCTATCATCCCTCCACCGCTGAATAATCATGGATTTTATGTCGTCTCTCTTTCAAAATTGACCGGGTGGCTCGGGAAACAGGCGGAAGAGGCGGGAATTGATATCTTTCCAGGATTTGCCGGCACTGAAATCCTCTATGATGGGGACCGGGTACTCGGGGTCCGGACCGGGGATAAGGGTATTGATGCGGATGGCGGTAAAAAGGAGAATTATGAGCCCGGCATTGATCTGCATGCCAAGGTGACGGTTTTTGGGGAGGGTTCCAGGGGAAATCTCACCAAGACCCTCATCAAGAGATTTCACCTTGATGAAGGAAGGAATCCAGCGAGCTATGTTGTTGGCGTAAAAGAGGTTTGGGAGCTTCCTGAAAGCAGAATGAATCCAGGAGATGTCATTCATACGATGGGGTATCCGCTCAAGCGCAATACGTACGGCGGGGGGTTTGTGTATGGCATGCAGAACAATATGGTTTCCCTGGGGCTTTTGACCGGCCTCGACTATGAGGACCCCTACCTTGATCCCCATAGGGAGTTCCAGAAATTCAAGCTTCATCCTTTTGTTGCGGAGATCTTGAGAGAGGGGAAGCTGGTCCAATACGGAGCGAAAACAGCGCCGGTCGGGGGATATTTTTCTATCCCCGGATGCGTCTTGGACGGGGCGCTGATTATTGGTGATGCAGCAAATCTTTTTATAAGCCAGAAGATCAAAGGGATTCACGTGGCCATGAAGTCCGGCATGCTCGCGGCGGAAACAATTCTGGAGGCACTCTCGAGCAATGACTTTTCTAAAGACCGCCTGGAGGGCTATGAGAAAAAGCTGTACAAGAGCTCCGTGGGTAAGGAGCTTTACAAAGTCCGCAATTTTCACCAGGCCTTCCAGAAGGGTCTTTGGAGTGGGATTGTGAAGGGAGGCATTCAATATGTGCTTGGGGGCCGAATAGTGAAAAATCGCCTGTTTACCAAGCCTGATCACAGTCATCTGAAAAGAGTAAAAGACGTATATGGGACTCTTTCTCCCAGTGACGAAATGAAAGGGGTTATCAAGTACGACGGAAGCCGTACCTTTGATAAGGAAAGCGATGTTTACTATTCAGGCACAACCCATGAAGAGATGCAACCACCGCATCTCAGGATAGGGGATCTCAGTATTTGTTACACCAGGTGCACTGAAGAATATCAGAATCCCTGTGTCAGTTTTTGCCCGGCCAATGTGTATGAAATAGAGATGAATGAGGAAACCGGAGAACCTGAGATGAGGCTTAACTTTTCAAACTGCCTTCATTGCAAGACATGTGATATTAAAGATCCCTATGAAAACATTACATGGGTTCCACCCGAGGGCGGTGGAGGTCCGAAGTACTCTGTGCTTTGATACGAGTGCATTTTTGAGGGAATTCGTGGGTAGATAATCATGATAGGCGCTCATCAGGAATGATAGTTTGGGGAAATAGCAAGGATGGGCGCTGGATCGATCAAAGGAGGTGGTAGTATTATGCCGAGAGGTGATGGAACAGGCCCGAGAGGGCAAGGACCCGGTACCGGAAGAGGAATGGGAGGCCGCGGAGGCATGGGAGGCGGCGGTGGAAGAGGCCGAGGAGGTGGTTTCGGCGCAGGCCCGGGCGGCTCCTGTGTTTGTCCGAACTGTGGAGAAAAGGTTGCGCATCAGGCAGGCGTGCCTTGCTACGATCAGCGTTGCCCAAAATGCGGAACCATGATGACCCGTTGATGCCCGGGTTCCTGCGACACGGAATGATATGGACATTTTTTCCATCATACAACACTCACTTCTGATTACCTTTTTTGTGTTTTCCATGATGCTCCTGGTGGACTTCGTCAATATTGCCACCAGGGGTGCCACGTCCAGGCTTATGCAAGGAGGCCGGTGGCGCCAGTACACGCTGGCCTCCTTTCTTGGTTCCACCCCCGGGTGTCTCGGGGCGTTCATGAACGTAACCCTGTATGTACACGGTATGTTGTCTTTCGGGGCTGTAACGGGGGGAATGATTGCGACCTCAGGCGATGAGGCCTTTATCATGCTTTCCCAGTTTCCAGGAACTGCCATGATGCTTTTTGGGTTGCTGTTTGTGCTGGGAATCGGCTTCGCGTGGTTGAGTGATCGTTTGATAAAGATATTGCACGTAACCCCTTGCGAGGCTTGTCTCCAGGCCGACTGCGAAGAATGTATGGGAGCAGTCGAAGATTCTCCTCCGGCCTGGCATGCATTCCGGTTCGAAAATGTATGGAAAAATGTGAGAGATCCATCGTTTACCCGTTTCCTTCTCTTCATATTGATAGGGTCTTTCCTTGTGCTGGTCCTGGCAGGTATTATCGGCGATCCGAATTGGACGTGGAAACGTATCACGTTTCTCAGCCTTACCCTTTCTTCCTTGTATATCATTATGGTTTCTTCCGAGCACTATCTGCACGCCCATATCTGGGATCACATCATGAAGCGGCATCTCTTCCGGGTTTTCCTGTGGACGTTTGGCGCCCTGTTTTTTCTTCATTGGGGGCTGTCTTTCTGGAACCTGGACGCGGTTATTAAAACACATATGATGTGGGTGTTGCTGCTGGCGGCGCTCATGGGGATTGTTCCCGAATCGGGCCCCCATCTTATTTTTGTGATGATGTATGCAAAAGGGCTCATTCCCTTTTCCGTGCTTCTCACGAGTTCATTTGTGCAGGACGGACACGGAATGCTTCCGCTTTTGTCATACAGCATCAAAGACTCGATCCTTATCAAGGTCCTGAATTTTATCTTTGGTATTGGAATAGGTTTTATCCTTTACGCTTTTGGCGTTTGAGTAATTTTTGAACAGAGGCTCTTGTTATCTTATGGCCGATTTTTTGGAAAAGAAGAATATTGCGGTTCCAGAGAGAGATGACTCGCAGACCCTCAGCTTTTACAAGTTTGTGTTGGACAGTGTTCCGGTCGCCATCCTTACGGTAAATGCTGACTTGCGGATCACAGGGTTTAACCCGTGGGCTCAAGAAATCACGGGGTATTCTTCAGAAGAAGTTGCAGGAAAATACTGTGGTGAGATCCTCCAAGGGGGAATGTGTTCCAGCCATTGCCCATTGAGGACAGTTATCGGGGGGCATGTTCCCATATCCCTTGTAGAATCAACTATTCGAAATAAGTGGGGAGAAACCATTCCAGTGAGGATGAATACCGCAGGATTATTTGACAATAGTGGGAATCTCATTGGAGGGGTGGAATCATTTCAAGATATTTCCCGACTCAAGGCACTTGAAAGAGAGAAAAACAATCTCATTTCCATGTTCGCTCATGACATGAAATCGTCTCTTACCATTATTGGCGGTTTTGTTCTTCGGCTCCTCAAGAAACAAAGGAATAATTCACCTGAGAAAGAAAAGAAATATCTCACCATAGCAAAGAATGAGTCCGCTAGGCTTGAGGCCCTCGTCAATGAATTCCTTGAATTCTCCCGGCTCCAGACCGGAAAAATTCGCCTAGATCTTGCCGCAACTTTGCTTGATAAAGAGTTGCTGGAAATGTTTGATGCATATCAACTTGAAGCCTCTCAGCACGGCATCAGGCTCGAACTTGAAAATGAAGAAGAACTTCCCATAATCCAGGCCGATGCTATTCAGCTCCGGAGGGTTTTTTCCAACTTGCTGGATAATGCAATAAAGTTTACCCAAGAGGGGGGAGCAATCTGGCTGGAGACGGGCAAAACCAAAGATGAGGTGTTTGTCCAGATTAGAGATGAGGGTATCGGCATTCCTTCGGAGGAACTCCCTTTCATTTTTGATCCGTTTCACCGGGGCCAGGCTGTTCGCGATAAAAAAGGTTTCGGCCTGGGACTTGCCGGGGTAAAGGCGATCGTTGAAGCGCATGGCGGACATATCAGGGTTTCGAGTGAACCGCTGAAGGGTTCAGTGTTTACGGTGGTTTTGCCAAGGGAAGACAGCAAAAATATTGGCGGCGATATGGCCTCCCGCGACAACTGACATTTCTGGCAAAAAGCCGAAAAGGAATTCGTGTATGACAACTCCATATTTCCTGGATGAACCGTCGCCGGAACGGTTTGAGGCGGTGATTCAGAGCATCAGTGATGGGGTGATGACCGTTAATGCCGAATGGCGGATCACCTGTTTTAACAAGGCTGCCGAGCGGATTTCCGGGATATCACGCAAAGAGGCCATGGGCCGCCATTGCTATGAAGTCCTGAAGTCAAACCTTTGCAGGGACACCTGTGCCATGCGGTATACTATTGAGACCGGAAGGCCGGTTGTGAATCTCGCGGTATATCTGGAAAATAGCCATGGCACACAGGTCCCGGTGAGTATTTCCACCGCAGTATTTAAAGATAAAAACGGCAATTTAAAGGGGGGGGTGGTAACGTACCGTGATCTCAGGGAGGTTGAGGAGTTTCGGAAGGAAATAAAAAAGGCTTACTCCTTTGGAGATATTATCAGTAAGAGTAATAAAGTACGAAAAATCCTGGATGTTCTTCCCACCATAGCGGAAAGTGAAAGTACCGTATTGATAACCGGAGAGAGCGGCACCGGGAAAGAAATATTTGCCAGGGCGATTCATGGATTAAGTCAGAGAAAGAAGAAGCCGTTTGTTGCGGTCAATTGTGGAGGATTCCCGGAAACTCTGATCGAGTCGGAGCTTTTTGGGCATGAAATAGGCGCTTTCACCGGGGCAACCAGGGCACGGGAGGGACGTTTTGCAAGGGCGGAAGGAGGCACGCTGTTCCTTGATGAAATTGGAGACCTGCCTTTTCCCCTCCAGGTGAAATTGCTCCGGGTATTGCAGGAGAGGACCTACGAACCTCTTGGTGGTACCCATCCCTTGCGTGCCAACGTGCGGATCATCACGGCAACCAACCGTAATCTTCAAGAAATGGTTGCGGAGGGCAGCTTCAGGCAGGACCTGTTTTACAGGATCAATGTGATCAAACTGGAGATTCCCCCTTTGCGGGACCGGCTGGAGGACGTGCCGTTGCTGGTTGACCATTTTATCAGTCGGTTTTCGGCCCTGCACAATAAAGACATCGGAGCTATTTCTCACGACGCAATGGATATTCTGATGAGCCATGATTATCCGGGAAATATTCGGGAGCTTGAAAATATCATCGAACATGGATGTGTGCTCTGTCCCGGCGGCCTGATTCAGGTAAAACACCTGCCCGATGCATTGCGTCCCACCCTGGATTCTTTTGTCCGCGCTGATACTTTTGAAGAAATGGAGCGGCAGTTCATCATTTATATGCTGAAGAAGAACAATTGGAATCGACTCGCAGCGGCCCGCGAGATGGGAATCCACAAGACAACCCTTTTCCGAAAAATAAAGAAACTCGGGATTCGGTTGCCTGAGAAGGATGGCCGGCACAAATCCGGGCGTAAGGTAGCGTCAGCGCATCTGTAGGGTTTCCCAAAAAGTAGCATTTCTGCAACCCTTACTGTTCTCTTTTTATCGGCCTTTTTTTATCTCTATCTAACCTATTGAAAAAACAGGCTTAAATTGGTAGCCCATAACCTCCTTTTTTGGCACGTTTGATGCTCTAAGAAGAAAGTGAGAGGAATCAAAACATTGATACTAAGAAAGGAGAAAAGAAAATGGCAGAAGACAAAAGACTCGAGGCTACCACCGATACACACAAGCCCGCTCGTCCGCTGAAGTACTTTCAGGACAAAGACGGGAACGGATGGCTGTGCGACAAGGACATCGATTTTGATGGTGACCTGCGGGAGCAGGGCTGCTGGAGATGTGATGAGATGGCTTTCCCGGCTGGTGGGAGGTAATCGGTGCCATCCCGCAAAACAGGCGGGATGGAAAAAGTTCACCGGAATATCCTGGCGGTCCATGAATAACGTGTGTGGACGCCAGGGTATTCCCTTATGCTGGAAGGAGCGAGGAAGATGTACAAGAAAATTCTATTTTGTACCTGCCTGAGCGATTACTGCGAACATATATTCAATTTTTCTCTCAATATGGCGAAAGAAAATAACGCAAGGCTCTGGATTTATCACGGGCTCGGACGTCTCAACCTGACACAAGATGAGATAACGCAAGAAATAGGCAAGGCAGAAGCGCAGGTAAAGGAAGCGTATGTTGGCAAGATGAAGGCCCAGGGATTTGATAATTATTCCATCAATGTCTCTGACGGGGATGTGGTGAGTGAGATTGTCAAGCTTGCCAGGAATGTGGTGGCGGATGTTATTGTTATGGGAACCGGGACAACGGTTCCCATGCAGGCGGGAGAAGACGTCAGGGTAGGTCCTTTAGGGCCAGTGACGATGGATACCCTGCTGTGGTCACCCTGTCCCGTCCTGGTTATACCGCCGGCCCTGGTGCCCGGTCTTACAAGGAGATAGATATTTTTTGGGAAGAAAGGAGAAAAGAAAATGGCAGAAGACAGAAGACTCGAGGCTACGACCGATACTCACAGGCCCGCTCGTCCTTTAAAGTACTTTCAGGACAAAGACGGGAACGGGTGGCTCTGCGACAAGGACATCGATTTTGACGGTGATCTGCGGGAGCAGGGTTGCTGGAGATGCGATGAGATGGCTTTCCCGGCTGGTGGCCGCTGATCATGCCACACGCAGTGGGCGGAATGGTGATTCCTAGTGATCGGTCATTATGGCGGATCATCCCGGTTGGGATTGACCCGCCATTTTTTGCCAGATTCTAAGGAGGTTTTGCAGTGCCGGAGCAAACAGGAAATCAGCGAGGTGCTGAGGCGGAAAAAGAGATCGAGATGGGCCTTGATCTTGCGCGGAGAGGCAGACTGGAAGATGCTCTTCGATCTTTTACAAGGGCCATTGCGTTGGATGAAAAAAAAAGTGAGCCGTTTCGATACCGGGGCATAACGTATGCCAAAATGGGGCATCATGATGCCGCTATTTCGGATTTTGACAAGGCTGTTGAAAAGAATCCCGAGTGCGCGGAATGTTTTTTTGAACGCGCACAGGTAAAGATGTTCAGCGGCCGTCTTGATGATGCGTTGGAGGATGTCTCTGCTTGCCTGCGTTTGAATGGGCGTTTCGCACCCGCCTATTCCCTTCGGGCCGGGATTCATGCCAGAAAAGGTCTCCTGCAGGAGGCATTGGATGATATAAACAGCGCCTTATCCATTAATCCTGAAAGGCCTGATTACCTGCACAACCGGGCCGTCATCATGACTGGTCTCGAGCGGTACAGGGATGCCATCAGGGATTATCTCAAGGTGATCGAACTGAACCCTATGAGCGGAGGTTCCTACAACAACCTGGCATGGTTGTTGGTCACTGCAAAAGATCCCCGGTATCGTGACTGCAAAAAGGCAATAGCCCTGGCCCAGAAGGCACTCGAAACAGGAAAGAATGGGGCGTGGATGGATACTCTTGCCGCGGCCTATGCCGAGTGCGGGGCGTTCAAAGAAGCCGCCAAGATTGAGAAGGAAGCTTACCGAAAATCAAATCCCCCGAACAGGAATTTCCAGAAACGACTTCACCTCTACAGAAATGGGGTGAGTTATGCTCAGTGGCACGAGAATGCGCGCATGAGCGGGAGGTTCGCGTAGCTGGTACGCGTGCTTTTTGTGCTTTCTTTGAACCGGGATGCTTGATTTACGGGAAAATGGAATGAAGCAGTTGACAGCAGGTATCTATGAACTCTATTCTCCTTTTGGCGATCGTTTTGGTTCTGGCTCTTGTCGGGGGCAGGATCGCGTCCTTTTTTCGCCTGCCACGTGTCACCGGATATCTCCTCACGGGGCTCCTCATGGGTCCATCCATAACGGGCTTTTTGACAAAACAAGAAGTTGTCCATTTTTCGTTCATCAGTGACATAGCCTTAGGGATCATCGCCTTTTACATTGGAACGGAATTTGAGAGCAAGAAATTCCAGAGGCTCAAGAAAACACTCCCCTCTTTCTTCATCACCGATGTGTTGATCACATTCTTGACCGTCTTTCTCGCGGTACTCGTTGCGATCAACGGCCCATTAGTTGTGGCTGTCATGCTCGGGATTCTCTCCATGGCCACAGCCCCGGCTGCCACTCTTCTGGTCATACGGGAATTTGATTCAGAAGGTCCCCTTACAGATCATATCATGGCCCTGGTCGGCCTGAATAACCTGGTGTGCATTATCGCTTTTGTGATTGCCATGAGCATCATTTCATTAGCACCGCAAAATCCTGCCGTGGGATCCACTGTTCCGGCCGCGATTTCGGAGGTCGCTCACGGAATAGTTGTTCCCATTGTTCTCGGCCTTGGGATCGCGCTGTTCCTGCACTATTATCTGCGGAGGGGCCTTGAAGAGAATGAGCTTCTGCTTGTTTCACTGGCAGCGATACTGCTGGGGGTAGGTTTGTCTCTCTTGTTTTCTGTTTCGGCGCTTTTGACGAATCTCACGATGGGCGGTTTTCTGATCAATACCTGTGACAGGGCGAAAATCGCAGTGAAGAGATTAAGCGAAGTGGATTATCCTCTCTACGCCCTTTTTTTCGCATTTGCCGGCGCAAGTTTTCATGTTGAAATGGTGAAAGAAATGGGGCTTGCGGGCGGTATATATATCCTCGGCAGGACCATTGGAAAAATCGGGGGAACACTCCTGGGGAGGAAAATTGCCGGGGTGCATATACCGAGTGGCATTTATCTGGGCATGGGGCTGTTGCCCCAGGCCGGCCTTGCGATCGGCCTTTCCGCGTGGGCGGCAAGGGAGAACCCCGAAATTGGCGGGTCCCTCCTCGCCATGATCCTTGCCACAACAGTAGTCTTTGAAGTAGCAGGGCCCATATTGACCAAGCTCAGCCTGGTGAGGGGGGGAGAGGTCAAGATAGTAAAGATATTATCAACCGCCACAGTCGGACACTTGAAGGCCGATCTGCTGTTGCTGCGGGACCGGGTAATGGAGGCCCTTGGAAGGGCACCTTTCTGTAGGATCGGCCAGCAGGAAGGACCGATCCTTGTCAAGCACCTCATGAGATATCATATTGATACCATCCCGCAGGACGCGACACTGGATAAGGTTATAAAAATTATGCAGAATAGCAGATACACCATGTTGCCTGTTCTCGGAAAGAACAACCAATGGATCGGAATGCTCTCGCTTCGTTCTATTCGGGATCTGTCTTTTGACCGGGATCTGACACGTTTGATCATTGCCCGTGATGTGGCTGAGAATGTTGAGACCCTCAACCCCGATGATGCATTGGCCCATGCTCTGCGGCAATCGGAGATCCATCAACTCCCTTACCTTCCGGTTGTGGAAAAAGGTGATCAAAAGCGATTCCTGGGCGTCATTCATCGAAGAGATATTTGCCTGTTTCAACTGGAAAGTGACGATGAGACAGAATCAAAGGATCCCTCCACCCACTGAAAAAGGAACGCATTGATTGCGTCCCTCCCGGGTCGGCTTTTTCCACTTTCTCAATTTTGGGAAAAGACGATTTGAAATTTCTCGAAATTTTTCTCCTTTCACCCGGCGTGTGTATCAACGCAACTCGCATAACTCCTTGTATTTACAGGCATGAGCTTCCGAAATGAAGGTGGCATATTTCATGCTAAATTATATTGACGAGGAGCTGTTTGAAAAGATCAACCGCGACTGGAGGCCCTGCCTTATCAGAAATTATTGATATGAACCTTTTCCCTGAGTTGAAAAATCTAAAAGTATTACTCGTCGATGATGACGAGTGGATCAGGCATTCACTGGGGTTATACTTTGAAGGAGAGGGCTGCCATATCCTGACGCTTGAGACCGCTGAGGAAGGAATGGAGGCCGTCAAAAAGCAAGAATTCGATATTATCATAACAGATTATCGGTTGCCGGGCATGGACGGACTGGAATTTCTTCGGTTGATTCGAGGGATTTCCCCAAAAGCAAAGAGGGTCCTGGTTACCGCGTACGGGAACGAGGATGTTATCACCAGGGCCCGCGAGATAGGTATCCGGAACTTTATACGAAAGCCTTTCAGTTCCAGTGCTCTTGAGGCTTCCTTAAAGCGAATGGTGCATCCCCGGGAGGATTTCCTCGGTCATGCCAAAGAGGAAGGTATTCATGGGTGAGTCAAGCCTGTTTCATGCTATGCAGCCTCTAAGGAGGGATACCATGGGTTCGACTTTTCGCATTCATGTCCATCCGAGTTGTGATAGTGTGCACCTGAGGCTGGAAGGCGATATTAATGGCCTGTCCGCGTATGAACTGCTGGAGGTGTTGAAGAAAAACTGCCGGTGGGCCACAAGAGCCTTTATCCATACGAGCAACTTGAGCAGCGTCCATCCTTCAGCCCGCATGGTCCTGGAGAACAACCTCGGAGCGCTGGACGGCAAGTGTCTTCCGCTTTTTTTCACCGGAGATCATGCTGAGCAGCTTGCCCCTGGGGACAGCAAACTCTCTTAATGTGCTGGGTTCCAGGCGGGACACAACAAGCCGCGACCTGCTGGGCCTTCATGAGGGCTGGCCCCTGAGATCCTTCATTCTGACATATCGCAGGCTCTTCCCGGGCCGCTTTAAGACAATAGGGAGATAATTTTCGCGACAATAACGTGCCGCTTTGGGAACAAGAGATAAAAGCATAGCTGCGTGAGAATCGTGAGTATGCGCCGAAGAAAAGAGGTCTGAATTTGAAGAAAAAGAGGCAGAAGGAAGCGGAAAAGAGACTGAATCAGCGAACCATGCTGGTTCCCGTGGATTTTTCTTATTGCTCACGTCTGGCACTTCGCAAGGCGTACGAGCTGTTAAACAGAGAGGAAGGAAAAATCGTAGCCTTTCACGTCATTGATCATCACTTCATCGAAAAATGTGTGCGCCATGATCTGGGAAACGAAGGTGAAATCAAGAAAAACCTCTACCTTGAAGCAAAAAGGCGCCTGCATACTTTCCTTTTCCATGAACAGAAAAACGGCATCGAAGCTGAGGCCGCGATCGGTGAAGGAGAGCCTTTTGTGGAAATCAACAAGAAAGCCATAGAACTGGATGCGGACATGATTGTCATGGGGAGTTGCGGCAAGGCCAATGATATGAATACCATATTTTTTGGAAGCACGGCCGAGAAGGTGCTCCGGTTTATCACGCGGCCTGTGCTGTGTGTTCCCCCGGACACAGAATACAGGAATGTGGGTTAACTAAGTTTCACCCAGAGGCAGTTCCATGGGTGTATCATTGCGGGGGGTATTTCTTTTCATTTCCAACATGTAATTGTGCACGGCGGCCTGCAGGGTTTCTTCGGCAAGTTGCGCACAATGGAGATGGTCACTGGGCAGGCCCCCCACGGATTCCCGGATCATGGCCGCGTCGATCTGTATGATCTCATCCGGGGTCTTGCCCTTGGCTAGGTCGGCAGCAGCGCATATGGAGTTCATACTGTGGGCACAGCCATCGGTCCAGGAAGAAGTTTCGACAACCCGATCTCCTTTGAATTTCAGGCGTATTTCCATGGTATCCCCGCAGGTCCCGGTTATTTTCGCCTTTGCGTCAGGATTCTCTACATGCGGGGTGAACAGGTAGTACACCAGGAACCACAGGATCACAATGATGGAAAGGACCCCGCACCCCAGGAGAATCCACAAGATTTGATGCAGCATAGCGTTTCAGCTCCAGGTGAAGACTTGACTGATAGAATCCGGGCTAGACTCCCTCCGCTAGGTCGTCCATGATTTTGCGGAAAGCGATCTGGCCGGAGAGCAGCACGCCGGAAAAACCTCCTCCAGGGTTGCACCATGCACCTGCCAGGTAGAGTCCTTTCAGAGGAGTCCTGTTGTCTATCCTCCGAATGTACGCGTTTTCCACTGACTGCTCAAACCCGTAAATGGCACCCAGTGTATTGCGGGTGAACCGTTTATTGGTGAGTGGAGAAGCCGTCACGATTACCTCTGCCGCAGAGGCCAACCCGGGAATAATCTTTTCAGCCCGACGGATAAGTATTTCAGCGCATCGCTTTTTTTCCTTCCGGTATGCCTCCTTGTGTCCGGCCCGGTAATCCTCCTCATATTTTTGCCATGGGCCGAAACCGGAAAGGCAAAAGAGCCGGACAGTAGAGGTCCCCGGCCTTGAATAACCCTGGTAGATGCTATCATAGATGCTGATCCGAAAGGGGACTTTTTCCACACGACCGGCGGCACAGGCTGCATAGTCCGCCTCCGGGCCGCGATTTGAGAGGACCTGGATTCCGGCGGCTCCCACTTCCGCGGCGGGATTTCCGCGGAGGCCCAACCATACAATGAAACTGGACAGGCTCGGCCTATAGGTAGTGAGTTTCTTGCGATATTTTTCCGGAAGCGCCTTCTTCGGCAGCATGTTGAACAGGGTGTCATGGATGTTGGTATTACTCACAACCACCCGGGCAGGGATTTTTTTGCCTGCGGCGGTTTCCACTCCGGCAACACGGCCGCGTTGGACAAGGATTCTTGATGCGACAGTCTCGTAGCAGACACGACCGCCGGCCTCCTCCAGGGCGCGCACAAGGTAGTTATTGAGGTCCCGGCAGTGCCGCTTGGTGAAATAGGTGCCGTTTTTCAGCACATCACCCAGGGCCGCGGCATAGTAGAGCCCGGAGACCTTGGAAGGGGGCAGGCCGTGAAAGTCCCAGAGTGATGCCAGGATGCAACGGAGGGCCCTATCCTTAATATGAGGGTCCATGAGCTTGCTCAAAGTTTTATTGTAGGACTGATAAATCTTGGGATACCTGAAAGGAAAAGTGAACTTTGAGGGCATGCCCTTACGATGCAATCGGTCGGCCTCTTCGGCAATCTCCATCACCAGTTGAATGAAATCCCTGATGCCTTCCTCCTCTTCGGGAAAGAGTCTGCAGAGTCGCTGGATATAGGTTTCAGGATGTTGGGGCGGCATTGACAGAGTGGCTTGGGGAGTCCTGAGTTGGTAGATTTCCGGAAGTTCAATCAGGTCCAGGTGAGCAAGAACGCCAAGGTCGTCAAGGATGCGCGCGGTGGCGTTGTTGTGGGCGGCCATGCCGTGGAGGGACACGTCAAAGGTGAAACGTCCGTCCAGGCGGTCAAAGGAACACGCATACCCACCAGGTATGGGCCGCTGTTCAAGCACGGTCACCGGGAATCCCTGCCGAGCCAGGTACACGGCACAGCAGAGCCCACCCAGCCCGGAGCCGATTACTACAACGGGATAGTTGGCCTTCGGTTCTATACGCGCAGCCTGCGCTTCGACTTCCTTCAGATTAAGCACATAGCGCGCCGCACTCAGCGCCGAAAGGGCCAGGAAGACCCTTCGCGACAAGGGGCGTTGAAGTATATTGCGCATTGGTAGATCCTCTATGGAAATTTCCGATTGGTTCATGCCGTAAGGTGATCATTCAGAAATCCAGATGATCATAAGCAACGCTTTTTGCTTAGAGAATAGTGAAAGCCCTTTGGAGTGTCAAGGTCCACCGGAATAAGAACTTTCTGTTTCCCTTGGTCATTCCTCCTTTTTGCCTCGGTCAAATGAATAGGCGAACATGGGGACGAATATGAGGGTAAGGATGGTCCCGATGAGCAGTCCTCCCACCGCCACATCCGCGAGGGGGGAGAGCCTTTCAAGTCCCACCGCCCTTTCAAGAGCGATGGGTATCATGCCCGCAATGGTCCCCAGCGCCGTCATCATGACAGGCCGGTACCGGACCTTCACGCTTTCCACGGCTGCATCAAAGGGATTCGTGCCCTTGCGGTAGTGCTGGTAAAAATCAATAAGCAGGACCGAATTCTTGATAATAATCCCAAAAAGCAGGAGTATTCCCACCATGCTGGGCATGCAACTGGGCTTGTTGAAGATGAGCATGCCCCAGGCAGCACCGATCATGGAGAGGGGGAGAACCACAATCATGACCAGGGAAAGTACCACCGAACGATAGATGGATACCAGCGCGATCAGGAGGATAATGACCCCGATGCCAATGGCCTTGATCATCCTGGAAAAGCTGTCGTTGAGCTGCTTGATGTCCCCCTCCTGGCTGGTCACAAAGGCGGCCATATCTACCTTTTTGAGGGCCTTGTCAGCATCTGCCGTGAGAAGGGTGACAGGCCGTTTTGCGCGATATCCCTTGATATCGATGCTGTACCGCATCATGTCTCTTTCAATCTTTGACGGGGTAAGGCCGTAGGTCAGATGAGCCAGTTGGGAAAGGGGAATAAAACCCTTCCGTGTTTTGACAGGCACGAGTCGCAGGGACTCAGGATTTTCCCCGAACGGGGCCTTGTAATAGAGCCTGACCGGCTGGGTGGTCAGGGTGGATAGATTCGCATTCAGCGAAACAGGGAAGCCTTTCAGGGCAAGCTGGCTCGCGACCTGGACCGGTGAAACACCATAGAAGTGTGCCTTATTCTGATCAAAATGGAGGACAATTTCTGAAAAATCATTATCCCAACTCACACTGGTTGAGGTAAGGCCTCTTACTGTTTTCAACTGATTGTTGATCTTGTTTGAAACGGCGGGCAGGTCCCGGTAATCTTCCCCGAATACGCGAATGTCTATGGGAGCCTTTATCGTTGAGATAGCTGTGGCGCCGAAATCATAGACATCCACACTTTTCACGTTCTTGAGACGGCCGAGTTGGTCCCTGATCTCATCTTCCATCTGCCAGATGGATTTCTTCCTGGAAAAGCGATCCACGCAGGTAACGGTGATGACTGCCTCGGTGGGGAGGGCCCCGTTTCCAAGGGAGATGACCCCGTGCTCACTGCCGAAAGAAATGGAACTCCTTTCTACTTCGGGCTGTTGATTGAGCCACTCGGTAAAGGTATGCATCCGTTTGACAGTCTCGTCCACGGTTTCGTTGGCGGAAAACTTGATATCTCCCTTTATGATACCGGTATCCATAGGAGGCATGACATCTTTCCCAATCACCGGCATAATATTCTTTACACTCAACACGAGAACGGCGAAGACAACACCGGTCATGAGGAGCTTCCGGAGAAAGGAAAATCTGCCGTTGGAAAACCGGAGCACAGAAACATACGGCCCCACCAGGCGCCCCAATGATTTCTGGTAAAGATATTCAAACAGGTTTTCCACCTTGTTTTTTCTGGTGCCCTTTCGGTAGAGCAGCTTCGAGAAATGGGGAATAAAGGTGATGGACAGGAAATAGGAGCCAAAGAGGGCGATGATCAGCGTGGAGACCAGAGGCCTGAAGATTTTCTGGGGAAAATCACCCACGAACATGAGAGGTGTAATGATGGAGAGCGTGGCCATGGTCCCGGCGAAAACAGGTCCTACGACCTCTTTTGTCCCCTTTTCTATGGCGGTTGCAAGGTCCTCCTTGAGTTCAGCCAGATGTCTCTCAATATTTTCGAGAACTACCACCGCATCATCAACGAGCATACCTAAGGCAAGAATGATGGCCGTGTAAATCACGATATTCAATTCCCCGCCCCCGAGCCAGATAACGGCCAGGGTGGAAAAGAAGACCATGGGGATGGAGACAAGTGCCGCGGTAATGGCCTTCAGGTTCCCGAGAAAGAAGAGCAGAACAAGGAGCGTAAAGATGATAGCATCCCTGAGGGCCTCCAGCATATTTGTATTGGCGGTCTGGAGCAACTGCCGCTGGGTATCGGAGATCGTAAAATGGATGTTGGGATACCGACGTTCAAGGTCCTTTATGGTCTTCCGTGCAGCGGTGCTGGTATCTAGGACACTTCCCCCGGGAGAGCGCTGCACGGCAATGGCGATGGCGTCCCTGCCGTTGCCCAGGTAGGCTGAAAATTTCTTTTTGTGGCTCCAGGTAACCGCGGAGACGTCGCCCAGTCTCACATTTGGTGAGACATTGAGGTTCTTCAGGTTTTCTATTTGGTCCCGCTCGCCGTAAAAGGTCAACGTGTAGAACCGATTTTTCCCCTTCACAAATCCGACCGGCAGATTTTTGTTAAACTGACTGAGGGCCTTGATGACGTCGTCGGCACTCACCTTGAACCTTGTCATGTTCATGGGATCCAGTTCAATCCTGTAGGCCCCTTCAACTCCTCCGAAGACCTCTACATTCCCGATGGCCGGGTTTCTCAAGAGCGCCGGTTTGATGTCGCTTTCTGCAATTTTCCTGATATCGGAAAGGGTTAAGGGATCACTGGCAGGGCTCAGGGCAAAAATGTCCACTGGAAGGGTGAATGACCCAGCGGTGTATATGGAGGGATTTACCCAGGCGGGGAGCTTCCCCCTGACTCTGTTGAGGGCATTATTGACATCCACCGCCGCAGGATTGAGCCCCTTCTCATATTCGAACTCGGCCTTCACTATGGAAAAGCCGGTGATGTTCACGGAGCTGATATCCCGTACAAGCCCGAGCGTACTGATTTCTTCCTCGATGGGCTTTGAAACGGTGGTAGCAATCACCTCAGGCGTGGCTCCGGGGACCTGGGATATGACAATGACTTGAGGCCTGTCGCTGTCCGGAAACAGGTTTTTCGGCATGACAACAAGGCCAATCAAACCCATGATAAAAAAGGCGGCAATGAGGCTGTACAGCATATGCGGTCTTTTATAGAAAAAATTGAACATGTGAAAATGCTCCCCCTATCTCGCGGTCATGGTCGCCTTTACCGGGACACCGGTAAGCAGCCTGAGAAGAATATCGGGTTTTGCGAGAATGATGCTTTTTCCCGCCATGGATTTGTCGAGGATGACCCCTTCCTTTCCGCTTGCAGTGATATGCGCCTCTTCAGGGACTGCCTTGCCATTTTTATATTGAAACACCATCTTTTTTCCTTCCCTGCTCAGGAGTGCGTCCGGAGGGACCAGAACGGACTCGCCCTGGAAGATGACCAGGCCGCCATTGACGATTTCGCCTGCCACCAGGTCCAGCCCCTCGGGTACCCGCGCTGTATATTGGCGGAGACCATTTTGATCAGCCCGGTTCAGGGGGGTGAGAGAAAGCGTCCTGTTTTTCAGGACAAGACTCCTGGGTTTGATCTCCGATGGAAGATGCACTACCAGGTAATTAGCTTTGCGCGAGCTGATGGCAAACAGGGGCTTTCCGGGGAGGGCCAGTTCTCCCTTGCTGACAAAGCGTTGGGAAATAATACCGTCAATCGGTGACCGAATAAGACTGTAGGAGAGAGAAACATTTATCTCCCGGATTCCCTGTTTGATGATATTCTTTTGATTTTTCACTGCTTTGAGTTCATTTTGCGCACCATTGATTTGCGCCTTGAGCGACGCGATGGCGGTTTCCTCGTTTTGAAACTGTTCAATGGAGGCCCCTTTCACCTTTAACAACTCACTCGTACGCCTATGGGTATCGAGGGTATTTTCCAGCTTGATCCGAAGGGATTGGATCTGGGAGAGCTTTGAGCTGATCTGGAAATCAAGATTTGCAAGGCTCAGTTTCAAAGAGGCTTTTTTTGTGGTGAGATTCCGGTCATCTATCCTGGCCAGCATCTCCCCTCTCTTGACCCGGTCCCCTTCCTGTTTAGAGACCTCGATGACCGTGCCGGAAATCTTGGTGGAAACGGTGGCATTGTTAAGAGACCTCACTTCCGCGAGAACCGGAAGGGTGAGCCTGATATTTCTGCGCTCCAGTTTTATTGTATCAACGCGTACGGCTAAAGGTTTTGGAGGTTTTGCCAGCTCCAGGGCCTGTCTCCTTTTCTTGAGGATCATAAGGCCTCCAGCCAACAGCGCAATAACAATGAGGAAAGTAATGATTTTTTTCATTGGATCACTCCTTGAAGGTCTTGACCGAAGAGCAGGGCCTGATCTGCGATGAGACGCCATTGCTGGTCTTTCCAATATGACTTTTGGGTCTCCGCGTCCAGGACATCTACTTCGTATTTCAGATAATCTTCGATGGTCATGCGCCTGTTTTTATAGGCGACTTTGGCCACCTTGAGAATTTTTTTTGATAATGCAATGGTTTTTTCTGATTGCTGAAGAGCGTTCTCGATGACCGGCCCCTGTTGCCGAATCCTGCTTGCCTTGGCATCCAGGTCCTGTTTGGTCTTTCGATATTTTTCTTTGGCCTTTTTCAACCGGATGCGTGCAAGTTGTTCATCCACGTGAGCGGTCCGGTCAAAAAGGGGAAAGACGAGCCCAAGGGAAAGTTTCCGGTAGTGCCTGCTTATCAGGTCATCCGTATTATAGGCGCTCCCGATATTTTCCGTGAAGCTTCCCTGCAAGAATATTTTTGGGTAACGATAGTCTTTTCTTGCTTGAAGTTCATACGTTGCAGCTTCAATATCCTTTTTCAGCAAAGCCAGCGTAATATACTGTCCACGTGCGGGGAATTCTTTGCTGAGGGACATGGGTACGGGCGCATCAAGATGGATTCCGGTCATTGCAAAGAGAGCATGGGATACGGCGATCATGTTGCCTGAGATTGTGCTCTGTTGCAGTCGCAGCTTTTCTATTAATTGTTCAACCTTGAAAAGCTCGGACTCGGGAAGTCTCCCGTTATTCACTTGGATTTCTACTATTTCCCTTGTTTTGCTCAGGGAAGCAATCCTTTCATGAATCAGTTTGTCCAGGTGGGAAAGATACGTGAATGAGCTGTTCAGTGAGACCACGGCGGACTGATTCCCGATGATGGTTATTTCCTTTTTGACTTCGCTTTTCCGGGAAAGGCTCTTGATCTGTTTTGCCGTGTCAAATATTTCTTTGACAAAGACTGGCATCGTCGCTGTGATGCCATACCGGCCGATATTTCTTGAAAAGGGAATTGCTTCGCCTGCCTGGATGTTGACCTCAGTGGGAGGCAGAGGCCTGAGATTGGTGGGCGAATTGTAATTTTCATAGGAGCCGATTGCGGATACCTTCGGATAAAGGGACGAATAGGCCTTTTTCACCGCGGTTTTTTCCTGCTCAATGGCCAGTTGGTCGATCTTGGCCTGCGGTTGCTTCTCAACCGCTTTGAGCAGCGTGGTTATGTCCATGGCGCCGGTATGCACTGGAAGTATGAAAAGGGTCACAAAGAACATTATTATTTTTGGTATTTGTTTCCCGTTCATGGGTGGTCTCCTCGTGTGGAAATGATATGTTCGGTAAGGAAGGGGATTAAGGTGTTTTCAAAGCGATCCTCGAGCCGTGCATCAGGAAGGAGCCGGTGCCGGATCGCGAGGGCCGCAGGTGCCCCCAGCAGGAGGAGCGCGAGACAGTCATTCCGGAGGTCGCCGGGGAGCAATCCTTTGGTCTGGGCCTCGCGAACCAACCCTTCAAGGACCGAGAGATAGGTGTGTAGGATACTTCTCATCCGGCCCAAGAGGCCGGGGTCATCTGTTGCGGACGCCTCGGCAAGCAAAAGTATGGGGAGGCTGTTTTGTTCCCTCACCAGGTGCACGTGGTGGAGCAAAATGCGTTTCAAGCGCTCAAGGTGGCTGAGAGAATCGTCCGCGGCGATCTCTTGAACAGGTCCAAGGAGCATTTGATCCAGGCGCTCCATCAGGCCGTTTACAAGGTCCTTTTTCGTGGGGAAATGGCGATACAGGGCGGCTTCACTGAATCCCATCTTTTCCGCAATTTTCCGGGTGGTGAGCGCTGCAAGGCCACTTTCCCTGACCAGGTCCATGGCGCGGTCCAGGATTTCTTCCTGGCGTGGCGTAGGCGACGCGGATCTTTCTGTCATGAAATTTCTCCAGGGTATAAGTTGTATATGTTAGTGAATGTTAACTAACATATCTAACATAGGCGCTAGTATTGATTTGTCAAGAAAAAAATCGATAAATATCAAAATAATACATTTTATGATAGTTCTTGAAGAGTAAAATCATTAATGTGAAGTTAGTGGTTAATAACTTTCCAGGGCGCCTCACGGATTATTACCAGGGTCGCTGAGGGGGCTCTTTCTTTTTCTTGACATACGCGGGCGAGAAGATACCTTAGAGGGGTTGATTAGGTTAACCCGTTTGCCCGTAAGGGGCAAATGAGCGGCAACTTCCTGAAACCGGAAACCGAGAAACAGAAGCCTGCGCTTTGAAAGCGGCTGCGGCTTCACTGTGAAAGGAGGAAAGAACCATGAAACAGAAAAATCGGGTGATTGGAGCCCTGGCCGGGGCCTTTTTGTTGACGACTTTGCTGGTTTCCTGCGCGTCCATAACCAACTTGAAAGTGCTCTACCGGCTTCCCCAGAGTTCCAGCCAGTTTTCAGGCCGTGAGGTCTATTTCGTCCTGGAAGATGCGCGTCCTTCAAGGAATATTTTGGGTGAAGGAGCACGAAGGGAACTCAAGAATTTCCCGGGAAATATTATTTACAGTATTGCAAAGTACCAGCAGGCCGGTTTCAGGCTCGGGCCGTATCAATTGACCGACATGGTCAAAGATGGATTCAAGCGGCGGCTTGAGAATATGGGTTTCCGCGTGCTCACGGCCCCCCGGACTTCTGCGCCCCAGGTGACCGTTATACTCCAGGAGTTCTCGCTCGATTTTCTCAGCCGCAAGTGGCTGGCAAAAATGAGGTATGAGGCCAGGCTCCTGGAAAATGGCAAGCTTCTTGCTACGCAGAGCATCAGTGCGCAAACAGAACGATACAAGGTAGTCGGCAAGAAGGGGGCTGATGCAGCCCTCGGGGAGCTTTTTACGGATGCCGTAAACAGGCTGAATGTGGGGAGACTGTTTGAGCAAGGCAGGATCCTGTGAAAATCTTGATTTGTTGCCTGTACAATCAGAGATGGCGGTAACTGAAGAGCGTGAGCAATATGGAAGTAGCAAGAAAAGAGGAAACCGCGGAAGAGCGGAAACACGGTCTCACCAGTTGGCTCAAGGCAAGGTTTTTTGGCGTGAACAAAGATGCCCGGAGGGTGGATGATGCCTTTGTCGCCGAGTTATCCGACATACGAAGGGTGGGGCGCTATGAAATCCTGGATAAACTGGGCCAGGGAAATATGGGCATGGTTTTTCTCGGAAGGGATCCTTTCATACGGAGGGATGTTGCCATTAAGATTTCCAGCCCTTCCGGAGACCTTGGCGGATATAAGGTAGAGAAATACCGGGAGCGTTTTTTCACCGAGGCGCAGTCCGCCGGGCGGCTCATGCATCCGAATATCATCGCCATCTACGATGCCGGCATGTACCGGGAGTTTTGCTATATCGCAATGGAATATGTGGATGGGCCTACGCTGGTGAAGTTCTGCCGAAAAGAGAATCTCTTACCGGTCAGTAAAGTGGCGGAAATCATGTTTGCCGCGTGCAAGGCCCTTGACTATGCACACCGGCAGGGAGTGGTGCACCGTGACATCAAACCATCCAACATCATGGTGAGCCGCAGCGGGGCGATTAAGATCGCAGATTTCGGGATAGCCTATATTGAAACGGAGGTCCCTTTTGAAAGGGGGATCGTGGGATCCCCCTGTTACATGTCGCCTGAACAGGTGAAAGAGGAGCCCATAGAGGACAAGAGTGATATTTTTTCCCTCGGTTGCGTGATGTATGAGCTGTTGACCGGGCAACGGGCGTTTTCCGGAGACAACTATTTTTCGATTCTTTACAAGATCACCCATGAAGAACCGGTCTCTATTTCCCAGATTCGGAAAGGCATCCCGGAAATATTTGATCGGATCATCCAGAAGGCGCTTTCCAAAGACCCGGGTGCCCGGTATCAGACGTGCATGGATTTTGCTTACGACCTCCGCGTCGCGCTCAGGGGCCTGAGGGGGGTTGTCAAGAAATCCAAGGTGGAAGATGTGGTAGATTATGTGCACCATGTTCCTTTTTTTGAAAATTTCACGCGGGACCAGGTAAAAGAGATCCTGATGGCAAGTAACCTGGTCAAGGTGAGAAAAGGAAGGGTCGTGGTGAGTGAAGGGGAAATTGATGATTCTTTCTTTATTATTCTCAGCGGAAAGGCGGCGGTAAAAAAAGGGGGCCATATCATCGCCGTTATTACCCGGGGAGAGTGTTTTGGCGAGATGTCTTACTTAAGTGGCCAGACTCGCGCGGCCACCGTGGTTGCCGCATCGGACTGCATCATGATGCGCATCAGTGCAACATTGCTTGACCGTTCCTCCGAATCCATCCAATTGCAATTCTTAAAGCAGTTCGCCGTCACGTTGCTTACCCGTCTCGCAAGGAGCAACCAGAAAGAGTTTTAGACAACTTGCCGCCATGTTGAAGAGATTAGGACTCAGAATGGGCGGCAAATTGTTTTGGGTCATATTCAAATTCAAACCCAAATACCGAAATCAGAATGTCAAAGAAAAGTCCAATATCAAATGATCAACAGAAGATATTCCTCGTGAGCCTCGGGTGTCCGAAAAACCTCGTAGACAGCGAAAACATGCTCGGGTTCCTGCAGCAGGCAGGGTTCGATTTTACTGCAGACCCGGCTGAAGCCGATGTGGCGGTGATCAACACCTGCGGCTTCCTTCAATCTGCGGTGGAAGAAGCGATTGAGAGCATCCTGAAGATGGTTGCATTGAAGGGCAACGGCGTGCTCAAGAGGGTGGTCGTGACCGGCTGCATGGTGCAGCGATACGGCTACAAGCTTCGAAAAGAAATCCCCGAGGTGGATGCATGGCTGGGAACCGCCGGGATAGCAAAAATTGTCGAGGGAGCGGGAAGTTGCGCCGGTTCTGGCGCGGGGCTGTTTTACTTGTCCAGGCCGAACTACCTGGCTGATCACACGGTTCCAAGGGTTCAGACCACACCATTCTACATGTCTTATTTGAAAATCGCGGAAGGGTGTTCTCATCGTTGCTCTTACTGCATGATCCCCCGTTTGAGAGGGCCATACCGAAGCCGTGCTCTGGATTCCCTCCTGTATGAGGCCGAAGAGATGGTTGCCGCCGGGGTGAGGGAGATCAATCTCGTGGCCCAGGACACAACCTTCTTCGGGAAGGATTCTAAAGGGGAAATCACCCTGGAAAACCTGCTGCAGAACCTTGTGGGGATAGAGGGTCTGCAGTGGATCAGACTCCTTTACTGTCATCCTGACAGGATCTCTGATGGTCTGCTGGCATTGCTGGAAACAGAGGAAAAGATCTGCCCGTATCTGGACCTTCCTTTCCAGCATGTGAATGCTGAAATTCTGGAGGCAATGGGAAGACCGATTCGTGAAGAGACACCCCTCGAGCTGGTGCGGAGAATCCGAACCGCAAATCGAAACATATATCTCAGGACAACGGTGATGGTAGGATTTCCCGGAGAAACAGGGAAAATATTTCAAGAGTTATGTGCGTTTATAGAGGAGACGCGTTTTCATCACGTGGGGGTTTTCGCTTTCAGCCCTGAAAAGGGGACGGCCGCATACCGACTGGAACCCAAAGTGGACCCGGATGCGGCTGCAGAGAGGAAGTCGATTCTCCTGGAACGCCAGGCGGCCGTATCCAGAGATTTGAATCGGGAATTGGTGAGACAAGTATTGCCCGTGCTCATCGAGGGAGAGTGCGAGGAGACACCGCTGCTTCTTTCAGGGAGAACGTCCTGGATGGCGCCGGAGGTGGATGGTCGGGTGTTGATCAATAAAGGCACCGGCATTCCCGGTGAGATTATGCCTGTTCGTATCTCCGAGGCGCACACGTACGATCTGGTCGGAGAAATCGTGGAAGATCCCGGGGCAGAATTCTTTTGACAAGCCTTGTCCTTTCTTTCTACACTGACACCTCTATGGAACTATTCAGGTTGTTGGCCTGCAGGCTGTAAGCATTAGACCGTTGATTGGGTCTTCTATCTGAGGATTTTCCTAAAAGCCTTCAGTCTATCCACCTCAGTGAGGGCGAATACTTTATGGGAAAAGACCAACCGCTACGGTTGTATCTTTAGCTATTACATGGATACCGATAAGAAAATTTTGACAAAATACCAGCCTTATTTTGAAAAGATTGACCGGGAAGTGGAAAAGGCCCTGAGCTCTCGAATATCACTTGTTGAAGAGATTGGCGGCCATACCCTTCTTGGAGGGGGCAAGAGGCTTCGCCCCCTTTTCTTTATCCTTGCCTGTGAACTTTGCGGATTACAGGATGACATACTCTACCGGATTTCCACGATCTTCGAATACATCCACACGGCCTCTTTGCTCCATGACGATGTCCTGGACAATGCCAATACCAGGCGGAGAAAACCGAGTGCCAATCATCTCTGGGGCAATCATGCGGCGGTCTTGGAGGGAGACTTCCTGTATTCTAAATCCTTTTGCGTGGCTGTTGAGGCCGGCAATGTTTCTTTCTTGAAGCTGATTACTGATACGACCACCCAAATGGCGGAAGGGCAGATCCTGGAGCTTGTCCACACGAACGATTGGAACATGAGCAAGGAAGTGTATCTGGATATCATCAACGCAAAGACAGCCGTGCTTATTTCCGCGGCCTGCGCCGGTGGCGGTATCCTCTCGTCCGCTGATGAACGAAACGTGCATGCTCTTCAGAAGTTTGGTCATCTCATGGGAATGGCCTTTCAGATGATGGATGATCTCCTTGACTATACCGCTGACCAGGCGGTGTTTGGAAAGCCGGTCGGCAAGGACATCAGGGAAGGTAAGATCACCCTGCCCCTCATATACGCCCTGCAGGAGATGTCAGACGTTGAGAAGAAGCGGATTCAGGACTTGTTTGAGCAGCAAGAACCGTCAGAAGAGGAGTACCAGAATCTCATTGATCTGGTTCGCAAGAATGGTGTGCTGGAGAGAGTGCGGGCTGAGGCGGAGAAATACGTGGATGAAGCTGCTTTTTGCCTGGATGGATTTCCTGCTTCCCCCGCCCGGGAGAACCTCCTGGAGCTGAACCGCTTTATCATCGAGCGCCACCATTAAATGCGAATGGTGAGAAGATCCCTGGCCAAAGTCAGCTCGCCTCTGTACGTTTTCCGGCACTGGGCTGCAATGTCAACCTCCAGGCATTCCGGATAGAAATGGGTAAGGAGGAGCCGTTTTGCGCGGGCGAGGGTGGCCATCCTCCCTGCAACGGAAGGAGTCAAGTGCCCGGGCACGTCATGCCCGTCAGGAAATGAGGCCTCCAGAACGAGGAGGTCTGTACCCAGTGCCAGCCCAATAACCTCCTTGCTGAACCCAGTATCCCCCGCAATGACAACACTCCTGCCGAGATTGTCCTCTATCCGATAAGCGATACTGTTTGAGGTATGCTCCGTACGGCTGCAGAAAATTTTGGCATCTCCGCACGTGAAAGCCTGCTTTTCCCCGGGGACGAACTCGATCAGCTTCAGGATTTCCGAAGGAAGTTCGAGGTATCCCTCGTAGGCCTCCTGGAGTTTTCTGATGAATGTGACAAGGCCCGAAGGCCCGGCAAGGGTAAGGGGCCGTCTGTGTGGAAGAATGTGGGGATTTCGGGTGGCAAAGAAGAAATGGGCCAGTCCCGCCGTGTGATCGGGATGGAAATGGGTAAGAAAGATGTGCTCAATCGAGGGGTGAGCTATACCGGCCCTGGTCAACTGACGAAGTGTTCCGGGCCCGAAATCCAGGAGGATGGGATGTCCGCCTGCAAAAAGGACCAGAGCCGGAGCTGCCCTGTCGGCCAGGGGAATGGCTGTCCCGGATCCGAGAATTACGATGCGCATGACTTTCTCCTGAAGGCTCGAGTGCCCTATGAAAACGTTTTTTTGAGAAACGATTCTAGCTTCTTTTCACACGGAATTGCAAGCTGAAAGCGGGTATCTGATTGTTCACAGCATGAAACAATAAGACCATAATGCGCCCCCATTTTGCTCCTCTCCGGAGGAGGTTTGAAGACCCGGTCCCGGTTGCCGAAAAATCTTGGAATTCTTCATACATTTTTTCTTGACAGGAGTCTGAAATAAGATGTAAAAACATTTGTGCCAAAATGCACAAGGATGCAGGTAAAGAGGGTCATGGAAGGGACCAAGCTTGATGACCCTGGTGTGGTGAACACTGGTGAACAGAAACGAGCACAAATGAAAAGGAGGATATTGTATGTCAAATTTGATTCCACCCCATGGAAAAGAAGAAAAGTTGATGCCCCTGATGCTGGAAGGTGATGCGCTCCAGGCGGAGATCACAAAGGCTGAAGGCCTCAAGAAACTGACCATTACCACCAGAGAAACGTCCGACCTCATTATGATGGGAATCGGGGCGTTCACCCCTTTAACCGGTTTTATGACCAAGGCAGACTGGCAGGGAGTCTGCGACAAGTTCCTCATGGCCGACGGGACTTTCTGGCCCATCCCTATTACCCTTTCAACAGACGATGAAGACGTCAAGGAAGGCGATGAAGTCGCATTGGTGGACGTGGAAACAGGGACCACCATCGCCACCATGCAGATCTCGGAAAAGTACACCATCGACAAGGAACATGAATGCAAGGCCGTTTTTACCACAACGGATACCGAGCACCCCGGCGTGGCAAAGGTCATGGCCCAGGGAAAGTACAATCTGGCTGGCCCGGTCAAGGTGATCAGCGAAAGCTACTATCCCGAGGAATTCAAGGGGCTCTATCAGTGGCCGTCGGAGTCCCGGAAGATTTTTGAGGATCTGGGATGGCGCCGGGTGGCTGCGCTCCAGTTGCGGAATCCCATGCACCGTTCCCACGAGTTTCTCGCAAAGATAGCAGTGGAAGTGATGGATGGTGTGTACATCCATCAGCTGGTCGGGAAACTGAAACCGGGAGATATCCCTGCTGATGTCCGGGTGCGTGCCATCCAGGCCCTGGTGGACAACTGGTTTGTGCAGGGGACGGTGGTCCAGGGCGGATACCCCATGGAAATGCGTTATGCCGGGCCCAGGGAAGCATTGCTCCACGCCACCTTTCGCCAGAACTACGGGTGCAGCCATATGATTATCGGGCGAGATCACGCGGGTGTGGGTGACTATTACGGCCCGTTTGATGCCCAGAAGATCTTCAACGAGATCCCCGAAGGCGGCCTGAAGTGTGAAAACCTCAACATCGACTGGACGTTTCACTGCTACAAGTGCGGCGGCATGGCCTCCATGAGAACCTGCCCCCATGGGAAAGAAGACAGGCTCCTTCTGTCCGGGACCATGGTCCGGAAGACCCTCTCCGAGGGAGGGGATCTCCCTGCGGAATTTTCACGACCTGAAGTGGTGGCTATTCTCAAAGAGTACTATGGCAGCCTTGATGAGAAAGTGGAAATCAAGCTCCATGGTGCTGCAACAGGAGATGTGAAGAAGTAACTTGAGAAAAAGGGACCTTTTGAAGCCGGAAACATGCTTTATTATTCGAGCACGAACAGATGATCCAGAAGTCATCAATCACGGAAAGGAGGTGCAAATCAGGCGTTTTTGCAGAGGTGTAACTGACCAGGATTTAAACTTGTAAATGAAGGAGGTAAAATAATGCCAAGTTATGTCATAACTGAAAAATGTGATGGTTGCAAAGGGCAGGACAAGACTGCGTGCCAGTATATCTGCCCCAACGACCTGATGGTCTTGGACATGGATAGAATGAAGGCATATAACCGTGATCCCGAGATGTGCTGGGAGTGCATGTGCTGCGTCAAGATGTGCCCGCAGCAAGCCATGGACGTGCGCGGGTATGCCGACTTTGTTCCCTTGGGAGCAAGCGCGACACCGCTCAGAGGTTCCCAGGATATCATGTGGACGGTGAAGTTCCGTGACGGGAGCCTGAAAAGGTTCAAGTTTCCCATCAGGACCAATGAGGAAGGGTCTGCGGATCCCTTGGGTGGTTTTGATACCCATGATGATTTGAACAGCGAGGCCCTGGCAACAGAGCCCGCATCCCTGGGTCTCGATGCAGTCCCGACACTATAATCAGAAAAGGAGGTATTGAAATTATGGCAAATTTTGAAACAGTAGAAGTGAGCACCGACCTCCTGATCGTTGGTGGGGGATTTGGAGCATGTGGGGCTGCCACCGAGGCAGCATATTGGGCCAAGAAAAACGGCCTGAAGGTCACCCTGGTGGACAAGGCAGCCCTGGATCGAAGCGGCGCTGTGGCCATGGGACTTTCGGCCATCAACCAGTATGTCGGGGTGAAAGATGGAGACAACACGGTAGAAGACTATGTCCGCTACGTACGCCAGGACCTCATGGGGATCTCCCGGGAGGATCTGGTTTACAATATCGCGCGCCATGTGGATTCCACCGTGCATTTGTTTGAAAAATGGGGCCTCAAGATCTGGACGGACGAAGAGGGCAAGTATGTCCATGAAGGCCGCTGGCAGCTTATGATCAACGGCGAGTCGTACAAGATCATTATTGCTGAGGCAGCCAAGAATGCCCTTGCGGATGCTGGTGGCGAAGTCTATGAACGGGTATTTATTACTGAGCCGCTGGTCGAAAACAATAAAATAGTGGGCGCCATTGGTTTCAGCACCCGTGAAGAGAAGATCTATGTATTCAAGGCGAAGGCAGTGATCGCCGGAATGGGCGGCGCGGTACACGTATTCCGCCCAAGGTCCGTTGGCGAGGGCCTGGGTCGTTCCTGGTATCCACCCTTTAACAGCGGTTCCAGCGCATACTTTACCCTCAAGGCCGGTGCCGAGATGACCTGCCAGGAAGTCCGGTTTATCCCGGTCAGGTTCAAGGATGGGTACGGTCCGGTCGGCGCATGGTTCCTGCTCTTTAAATCAAGGGCGGTAAGTGCCCAGGGCGGGGAGTACATGCAGGTGAGACATGAAGAACTCCAGAACTGGGCACCCTATGGCCTGGCAAAGCCCATTCCCGCCAACCTGCGAAATTACCTCGGGATGCTGGATATTGACGCGGGCCTGGGCCCCCTGTACATGGAGACCCATGAGGCCATCGGCAAGCTGGCCGAGCAGTACAAGGATGACCCCAAGGCTTTCAAGAAGAAGATGAAGGAACTGGAGAGCGAGGCATGGGAGGACTTCCTGGATATGACCATTTCCCAGGCCATCCTCTGGGCTTCCCAGAACGTCAAGCCTGAAGAGAAACATTCCGAGATCGCTGCTTGCGAGCCCTATTTTATTGGATCCCACTCCGGCGCTTCCGGTGCCTGGGTCAGTGGGCCCGAGGACCTGGATACCCCTTACAAGTGGGGGTATGCGAATATGACGACGGTTGATGGGCTTTTTGCCGTTGGTGATGCGTCAGGTGCGTCGAGCCACAAGTTTTCTTCCGGTTCCCATGCTGAAGGACGGATCGCCGGAAAGGCGGCCATTAAGTACATTGTTGAGAAGGGTGCGGAGCCTGCCGTTGATATGGGCAAGGTGGAGGAGCTGAAGAAAAGGCTCCTGGCGCCTCTGGATCTTTACGAGGCCCATTGCAACGAGACCACGGATCCTGAAGTGAACACCAACTACATTATGCCCAGGCAGTTCATGTTCCGTCTCCAGAAGATCATGGACGAGTACGCCGGTGGTGTTACCTCTGCGTTCAAGACCAGCAAATCCCTGCTTGAGAGGGCCATGGAGCTGTTTGTATTCCTGAGGGAGGACTCAGAGAAACTGGCTGCCCGTGATCTTCATGAACTCATGAGGTGCTGGGAAAACATCCAGAGGATGTGGCAGGGCGAGGCTCATGTGCGCACCATCCTCTTCCGGGAGGAAACCAGGTGGCCCGGGTATTACTTCAGGGCAGACACTCCCAAGATGGACGAGGAAAACTGGCATTGCTTTGCCAATTGCAAATGGGATCCTGCTACCGGTGAGTGGGAAATGATGAAGCGGGATGTCTGGAACATTCCCGGTGTCTAACTAACCTCAGCTCATAATGCACCAGGCACCCTTCTCCGGATGTCTGGTGCATTTCCTTGCTCCGGATCTGATACAGTCGCAGATGCTCCGGAGGAGAATCCCCTTTGCCGAGAAGGAGTGTTGCGTGCCTGGTCAATGGACATTTCCGGGAGAGATGCGTTCCTGGAATGAAAATGGGTATTGACGAGGTACACATCATAACATCATAACCCTGGAGGAGACAATGGTAGATGCACAAACGACGAACCAGAGTATATTAGTGGTTGGCGGAGGCATGAGTGGCCTTACCGCCGCCCTGGAAGCTGCAGAAGCCGGGTATGAAGTGGTTCTTCTGGAAAAGAACCCCTATCTGGGTGGTCGCGTGGCTCAGATGTATCATTATTTTCCCAAGCTCTGCCCCCCGAACTGCGGTCTCGAGATCAATTTCAGAAGGATGAAACAGAACCCGAGAATCCGGTTTTTCACCATGGCCGAACTGGCGGGGATTTCCGGGCAGGAAGGGGACTACGACGTCACGGTGAAGGTTTCCCCCCGGTATGTGAATGAAAAATGTACCTGCTGCGGAAAATGCGCTGAAGTTTGTGAAACCGAGATCGACAACCCGTTCAATTACGGAATGGACAAGATCAAGGCCGCGTATCTGCCCCATGAGTTTGCTTTTCCCATGAGATATGTCCTTGATTCTTCCATCGTTGGAACAGAGGAAGGAAAGAAATGCCAGGAGGCCTGTGAATACGGTGCCATTGACCTGGATATGGAAGCGTCAACCTTCGATTTGAAGGTCGGTTCCATCGTGTGGGCCGGGGGATGGACCCCGTTTGACGCGGCAAAAATAGAATACTACGGGTTTGGCGAATACAAGAATGTGATCACCAATGTGATGATGGAAAGGCTCGCCTCTCCCAACGGGCCGACTGGAGGAAAAATATTGCGCCCCTCGGATGGAAAAGAAGTCAAGAATGTGGCTTTTATCCAGTGTGCTGGCTCGAGGGATGAGAATTATTTGCCTTACTGTTCCGGTATCTGTTGCCTTGCATCGCTCAAGCATGCTACGTACCTGAGAGAGCAGTATCCTGACTGTGATATAACCATATTTTTTATTGACATACGTGCCCTTGATCGGCTGGAAGACTTTTATACCAAAGTGCAGGAAGATGAAAAAATCACCTTCATCAAGAGTAAGATCGCGAATATCACGGAAGATGAGGAAAGCCTTGATCTCCTGGTAGAAGGTGAGAACACACGCACCGGTGAACAGATTAAGATGTCCTTTGACTTGGTGGTCCTGGCGACGGGCATGGTCCCCAACAAAATGGATATTGAACCCGCTCCGGAAGTTTCCTATGACGAATATGGCTTTTTGAGCAACGACCCTGAAAAGGCCGGGATCTACGGCGCCGGCTGTGTACGAAGGCCGACGGACGTTGCATCCTGTGTCCAGGATGCGACAGCAGCAGCCTTGAAGGCCATTCAATCAATCGCGAGGAGGTAACTCGATGGATAAGAAGACGGCAGTTTATATATGCACCGGTTGCGGCATAGGAGATGCCCTTGATATAGAAAAGCTCTCAGGGATAGCCACTGATGATTACAGTGTCCCTATTTGCAAGCATCATCCCTATCTCTGCGGTCCGGAGGGAGTGGAGCTGATCAGGAAAGATATGGAAGATGATGGCGTCAATACCGCGATTATTGTCGCATGCTCCCAGCGGGTGAATTACGATGTGTTTGATTTCGGGCCGGATAAGATTGTGGAACGGGTGAACATCCGGGAACAGGTCGCATGGAGCCATGAGCCGGGGGATGAAGACACGCAGATGCTGGCCGAAGACAATCTCAGAATGGGAT
>JAFDGR010000271.1 GCA_019309145.1 Deltaproteobacteria bacterium
TGCGGGAGAAAGGCCATGGAACAGGCAGAACCGGTGAGGATCGAACATCCTTCGTCTGACTGCACCGGCTGCCCCTTTGCTGAACGATACGCCGGGGGGGCGGCGATGACCATCCGGCTTGAACATGACGGCAAAATTTACGGGCTGTTGACCGTGTCAACCCCCCCGGAATTCATTGGAGAAGAGGAGGAAGAGGAGCTCTTCCGTGAAGTTGCCGGAGATCTCGCCTTTGCCCTGTACAGTCTGGATATCGACAAGGAGAGGGAACGGGCACGAGAGGCGCTTAAACAAAGTGAGGAAAAATTCAGCGCCTCCTTTCACGGCTCCCACGATGCTATTACCCTCACCACACGGGATGGAAAAGTTATTGATTGCAATCAGCGCACCTTGGAAATATTCGGGCTGGAAAGCAAGGACGATTTCCGGGACAAGAGGCCTGGAGACTTTTCTCCCCCGTTTCAGCCGGACGGCCGGAGTTCCAAGGAGGCCTCGAGGAAAATCATAAACACCGTCTTCCGGGATGGCGGTTTTTTGAAATTTGAATGGGTTCATCAGCGGAAGGACGGCACGATTTTCCCCACGGAAATCATATTCACGACTATCCGCCTTGGAGGGGAAGAGGTCTTGCAGGCCAATATACGCGACATCACCGACCGCAAAAGGGCTGAGGCCCAGGAGCAGATGTTGAGCGTGGCCATTGAACAGGCAGGCGAGATGATTGTCATCACGGATCCAGAAGGGACAATCCAGTATGTCAATCCGGCCTTTGCGCGAATCACGGGGTATCACCGTGATGAGGTCCTCGGACAAAATCCCCGCATCCTCAAGAGCGGCAAACAGGATGAGGTCTTCTACCGCTATCTCTGGGAAACGATCTCCAGCGGCAAAACCTGGCAGGGACGTATGGTCAACAAGCGCAAAGACGGGACCCTTTACACCGAGGAATCGACCATTTCACCTGTACGCAATGCATCCGGGACGGTGATCAATTACGTTGCCGTCAAGCGAGACATTTCAGAATATCTCCAACTGGAGTCCCAGCTCCGCCAGGCCCAGAAGATGGAGGCCATCGGGACCCTGGCAGGAGGGATTGCGCATGACTTCAACAACATCCTGGGGGCGATCATCGGCATGTCCGAGCTTGCCTTGCTCGAAGTGAAAGAAGGATCCTCCCTGCACCGGCATATCAGCCAGATACTCAAGGCAAGTGATCGTGCCAAGAACCTGGTCAAACAGATCCTTGCCTTCAGCAGGCAGCGCGAAAACGAAGACATCGTCCTCTCCATAAAACCTGTTGTCAAGGAGGCCTTAAAGCTGCTGAGGAGTTCCCTTCCCACGAGCCTTGAGATAAAATCGTTCATAGAAACAGATCCCGGGCTCATCAAAGGAGACCCCACACAGATCCACCAGGTCTTGATGAACCTCTGTTCCAATGCAGAACACGCCATGCGGGAGACAGGCGGTATTTTGGAAGTACGGCTCGAGAGGTTGGAACTGGAGCCGGGAGCCAATGAACTCAAGGGAAACCAAAAGCTCCATAAAGGACCTTATGTCTGCATAAGCGTACGTGATACCGGATACGGGATATCCCCTGAAGTCATGGACAGAATCTTTGATCCTTACTTTACCACCAAGGCGGTGGGTGAAGGCACGGGTCTGGGCCTGGCTGTGGTGCAGGGGAACGTGGATAAGCACAAGGGTACTGTGACTGTGGAGAGTAAGCCAGGAAAAGGGACAGGTTTCCGGGTATTCTTCCCGGTCATTGAAGGAGAGAGGGAAAAGATTTCAAAGAAGGAGCAAGAAAAGATGCCCACCGGGTCGGAGAGGATCCTTTTTATAGACGATGAAGAGGCCCTGGCTGAAGTGGGCAAAGGGATACTCGAATATTTGGGGTATGAAGTGACGGTAAGGACGAGCAGTTTGGAGGCCCTGGGGCTCTTCAAGGCCAAACCAGAGCATTTCGACCTGGTGATCACGGACATGAGCATGCCCAACATGACAGGAGCAGAACTTTCACAGGAACTCATGAAGATCCGCCCGAATATCCCCATAATCCTCTGTACGGGTTTTAGCCACATCATCTCGGAAGAAAAGGCCCGGGAGATAGGTATCAGGGCCTTTGTCATGAAGCCCCTGGTCACAAAAGACCTGGCAGAAACGGTCAGGCGGGTGCTGGATACCAACGCTGCTACGTAGGCACATATCGGAGGTCACAAACCGGGAGTAGCGGCTGGGCAGTATTTGTCCAGATCGGGTAGCCCGGTGTTTCTCACTGATCTTCACTCTTTTCCCGGACCCTCTTCATGTCTCTGTTGTAATCTTTTTCTCCTCCTGCTTTCTGTGATCAGGCGCGATGTGACCTCGAAGAGTTCTTCTTCAGAAAAGGGTTTTGTGAGAACGAAATCCGCTTTTACTTCCTGGGCGACACATTCCGTTTCTTTGGAATCATCGCCTATGAGCAAAATGATGGGGATAGGCCATTCCCCTCTTCTTTGCGCCCTAAGGTTCATCCCTTTCAAAAGCTCAGCGTTGTTTTTCTCCTTCATGAACACATCCAGGACCATCAGGTCGGGGAGATCTTCTTCGAGTATCTGCAACAAGGTCATGTCGTTGTCCATAATTATGACCTCATGTCCCTTTTCCTCCATGATTTTCAGGCTAGAAAGACCATCACCTCCAACCAGGACCTTCGCCATTTCACTTTCACCTCCAGAGTCTTTTTCTGCGTCAATCTCTACTTTTGCTCAGCATCTCCATGCCTTCTTCCCAATCTTTCCGTTTCTCTGTAAGTATCTCATCGCCACCACCCTGATGTTTCGAGCGAGAAGTCGGTTAGTGACCTTCGTCTTCCTGTACTCTTCATCAAGAATCATGCCAGGACTCACCAAACATATTTATGGCGATTATTCTCTATTATTCCGAGCAGTTAGATGCTTTTAAGAAAAAACCACATTGAATAACAAAATAGGGGTCTGTCCCGGAATCGGGATAGTGTTATGGGTAAGATATCCTGTTTTCTGGACGATTGATTTTCATTGCAGGGATGTCACGCAGGGCCTTGAATCCGGTAATTTCTCAGGCCTCCCAAATACGTCAAAGCGCGAACAAAATGCTGCAGGTGATTCTCTTCTATGGTCCTATTGCCATGGTCTCATTTGCAGGCCTGTTTCGATAATGGCCAACGAGATTAGAGAAACCATACGCACTAACATAGGATGTAAAGGTCAATTCGGCGACGATCAACAGATGGATGGACACGACCAGCAATCGGTAAACACCCACTTCAAAATCTCTTCGCTTTTGATATAAAACGGGAATGGAGCCCAAGAAAATGAGAGAAATGATATACTCGCTCTTCGCACTCAGTACTTTTTACTTCGCACTGGATTATGTCAAAGTCATTTTTCAAGCGCAACGCAGTAGACATGTGGCTTTTCTCCGCCACAGGAGATTGCCCGTGAGAAATGCGGGTTAGTCCTTGCTCAATGCCTCGCTGATGGTAGCCCCCTTCTCAGGCGGCATCATTGCCATGATCTTACCGGCGTTTTTTCCTTTCATATACTTGAGGATGCGCACCACGGTCTTCAGGTTCAGTTTATCCATAATAGCCGCTGCCTTGCCTGGTTCCATGGCGCTATATAGGGCAACAAGGTGATTCATCTGGGCATCTTTCAAGGCCTTTTCCCGCTGTGCCAGCTTCTTGGAAAAGTTGAGCAGTTTTGTCTGCAGGTCGTTCAGTTCAGACATCTTTGCATCTATCTTGTCCTGGAGGAGCTGAAGTTCATTTTCTCTTTTTTTTACCAGTTCTTCCCGCTCTCGGAGTTCCTTCTCCTTCCTGCGAAGCTTTTCATCCAGGGGAATTTCCTGTTTCACTGCCGCCCCATTTTCTTCAGCCAGAACCAGACCGGGGACAGGCATTTTTCGGGATGCCGTCGTGAGATACCATCCGCTCAAGAAAATCTTTGCCCCTAACAGGATGGCAACCGCAAGACCGCGAGTTCGTTTATACGCTTCTGCTCCAGCTCGTTTTCCCGTTTTTGCCACTTCTCGAAATCCTTATCCCGTAATGTTTCGATCACCTTGAATTCTTTTGTCTTTTCCAGGAGTTCTTTTCTCTTCTTCTCAAGGGTATATCTCAAGTTATCTCTTGTTTTCCGCTGGCTCTCTATCCTGACTCCCAGGGACTGGAGGTAGCCTCCATAATTCCTGATGTCGTGACCTGCTGTTTCCCGAAAAAGGGCATTCTTGAAAGCGTCCTGTGCGTTCTTATATTCTTTCTCGAGCGCCTGGAGCATTTCTTCAGCGCGCGCCAGGTCTCCCAATGCCTTGCCGTGCTCGATCTCCGCCTTCTCTTTCTTATGTCTCCTGAGATTCAACAGGCTCTCATACCTGAACTGGAATCCCACGCTCTTTCCCTTTCCTCATACGCTCCATTGATGCCCGCAAAAACCTCTACGCCTCCGGCCGGACCTTCCCGGACAGGAGATCGGCCATTTCCTTGAGCCCTTTTTCCATTGGTGACGGAATATTGATATTCTGCCGCAGAAACCGGTTCAGCTCATCAATCATCTCGACCGCATAATCGGCACGCTTATTATGCCCTTTTTCATAGGCGCCCAGATTCACCAGGTCTTCGATCTTGGCATAATCGGCCAGGGTCCCTCGAAATTGATATGCCCAGCCCAGATGTTCATTGTCCACCACTTCCGACATGAGCCTGCTGACGCTTGATAAGACATCGATAGCGGGATAGTGTCCCCGGGCGGCCAGTTTCCGGTCCAGGACGATATGGCCATCGACGATGGACCGCACAGAGTCAGCAACCGGATCATTCATGTCGTCCCCTTCAACGAGGACGGTGTAAATACCGGTAATAGAGCCCATTCCCCGGCTCGTTCCCGCACGCTCCAGGAGCTTGGGGAGATGGGCAAAGGTGCTGGGTGGATATGCTTTATTCGTGGGCGGTTCCCCGGATGCCAGGCCCACCTCTCGCGCAGCCATGGCGAACCGGGTCACTGAATCCATCATCAGCAGGACATCTTTCTTTTGTCCCCTGAAAAACTCCGCGATCGCGGTAGCCAGATAGGCCCCCCTGATGCGGATGAGGGGGGAGGTGTCCGATGTTGCCACCACCACAACGGACCGCTTGAGGCCTTCCTCGCCCAGGTCCCGCTCGATGAATTCCTTTACCTCGCGACCCCTTTCGCCTATCAGGGCGATCACGTTCACATCTGCCCTTGTAAACCTGGCCATCATGCCGAGGAGCACGCTCTTCCCTACCCCGGATCCGGCCATAATGGCAACTCTCTGCCCTTTCCCCAGGGTGACCAGACTGTTGATCGCCCTGACGCCGACGTCCAGCGGTTCATTGATCCTCAACCGGTCAAGGGGATTCAGGGGAGGAGTATACAGGGAAACCGATTTTTCTTTCCTGATCGGTCCTTTGTCATCAATGGGATTCCCCAGCCCGTCCAGGACCCTTCCGAGCATCCCGTTTTCCACATCCACGGTGGCCCCATATCGATCGGCCACGATAACGCTCCCGGGTTCTACTGCGTCGGACTGTTCGAGCGGCATGAGAAGAAGAGACCCTTCCCTGAATCCCACCACCTCCGCGCGAACAGGATTCGCAATACCCGGCGTCAGTATCTTGCATACTCCGCCGACGGGCATGGAAGGTCCTGTACCCTCGATTACCGTTCCAATAACCTTGGAAACCTTTCCCTCCAGCTGAATGGGTTGCGCTTTTTCAGCGAGATCTATGTATCGTGCAAGGCTAAGACCCATCCTTTGCCTCTCCGCCGGCGCGGAAGGCCTCTTCCAGCTCCGTTTCCAGCTCAGCAAACTGGTTTTCTACGGTGGCATTAATCCTTCCAAAGCCGGTCTCAAGGATACAGCCACCCGGCTCTATACTAAGATCTTCCGCCAGTTCAAACCGTTCTATTTTCTTGGTCGCGGTCAGTTCCGGCAGATAGGGTTCAAGGATTTTCATGTCTTCCGGATTGACCAAAATGCGCACAAAACTTTTATCTTTCAGGAATGCAAGTGCATGTTGAAGGGACCTTTTGACCATATCAGGATCTGTGGTCAGTTCCTTTTTGACGATCTTCCGTGCCACGGTCATGCTC
>JAFDGR010000272.1 GCA_019309145.1 Deltaproteobacteria bacterium
TGAACTTCTGGCTTCTAGGCGAGCATCTACAACAAACCATCCAAGCTGCAACTTTGCGGTTAGGAATGGTATCTCGCCGGTTTATTATCTGCACAAGGCCGGGGTAAATGTTTCCCTTGGAATCGACGACAAAGGCATTAACGATGACGAGGATGCTATCATGGAATTGAGAATGATGTACTATCTCAATCGTGTTTCAGGATTTGACTTGGCAAATACCCCTCCTTTGGGTGCCTTTGATATACTGAAAATGGGTACTATCAATGCGGCTCGGGTTTGTGGGTTTGAAGGGGAGATTGGTGCTCTTAAGCCGGGGATGAAAGCCGATGCCATCCTGGTCGACCTTGAGGAAATCATGGAAGATCCATATATGTCACCTGATCTAAACATCGCTGAGATTTTTATCCATCGAGCCAAAGGAGTCCACGTCAATACCGTGATTGTCGGTGGTCGGGTGGTTATGGAAGACCGGAAGTTTTTGACCTTGGATGTGGATCAGCTCTTTGAGGAAGTGAGGAAACAGGCAAAAAAAGGAATCAGCCCTGAACAGCGGCAATTCGCTGAAACTCTTCAAAAAATCAAGCCCTACTATCATAAGTGGTATAAAGGGTGGGAGGATTTGAACTTCAAGCCTTACTATGTGATGAACAGCCGCAAATAATGCGACATGATCTTAATGGGGTCTTATTGGTTTAGCTCCATTTATGAGAACACCCGTGCCCTCTTGACCTCGTGCGCACGAAGGGGTTGAGGGGGAATATACGTTAGGAGATGGGTTTAGTCCTTTGAGAAGCCACAGTTACTGGCTTTCTAGATATCTCATTTAAAAATCAGAACTTACCCGAAGGGTAATACCTTGTCCGTTAGATACATAGATTACACCACAGCTGGTATCAAAAACGGCTTTTAAGTCGCTAACCAGCTCATTGTAATTCTAGGCTGTCATTTTGACATCGATTTTAGGGTGGCAAAACCAGCACAGAACAAGTGGATGAATGTGATATTTGACGCCCAATACTAAAAGACCATCATGGTGCTAGTTCAAAAAGGTGCTTAATCGTATCTCAACCTAATTTCTTTATCAGAAAGTGTTGGTTTTGTCATTATTGTCCACGCTTCAGATTCCCATGTTCCCAACTTCGTATGGGTATCATAATATTTTTGTGGAATAGGATGTGTGCCTATCACGACTTTTAATCCATATTTTTCAGGGATAAAGTCCACAAATTGAGAGATATAAGGACAGGGAGGATATCCAACCACGAAACCGGTCGCCAAATGAATTACCTCTCCTCCATTTTTTTTGATTTCCTCCGGTGCATATTCTATATTCCCACCCGGGCAGCCCCCACATGTGGTGAAACCAACCAGTTCGACATCTTCGTTTTTGTAGATATCAAAAGCCCCTTCCTTATTATAGAGCGATTTTAAACACTTGCCCCCAGCACAAGTGCGGTATCGGTCGCATATTATTATTCCTATCTTGGTTTTTTTTCTCATGTTAGTTCCTCCTCATACGGACTGAGTGATGAAAGGTTTTTCTTACTGTTTGGAAAAAGAGTATAGAAAAACTAGGACTATAGTCAAGATTAAAAGAAGTGGTAATGTGTGTTGCTACCGGTCGATCAAACTTTTTGGCATAGGAAATGGTAGGTGGCACTCAGTCCTCCGTTCGAATAAAGTGTTTTGCCTCAAAATACTTGCCAAATGGAGAAAGAGATGATCACCAAAAAGAACCGTATTGCCGGGGCGTTTGAAACATATCCAACCTGTTCTCCTTTTATCAGTTTATCCTGCGCCTCCTCAGCTCCCGGCATCGTGACCTGTCAATAGGTTCTTTTTTGCAATTTATAGTGAAAAAACAAATGATTTTGAGGAAAACAGCATTCTTTATTTATTTTATTGACAACATCATCAATATACGCTAGCTGAAAAGATGTATTGCCATAGAACACGGTGGTTTGGGAAATGGTGAAAAAACTTGATGAGGATTGCAGTTCGGGCTACAAGAGGGAAATGAAAGAGAGAACACAACCGCACATGTCATGTTGGAGGAGGAAGAAATGAAAGAGATTAGTGAGTTGTCTTTCGCGGAAGACGTAAAGTACACCGAAAACCATGAATGGGCCCGGAAGGAAGGGGATCAGGTGAAAGTGGGAATCTCTGACTATGCTCAGGATCAGCTGGGTGATATTGTTTTCGTGGAACTGCCCGAAGTTGGTTCGTCGTTCGACAAGGGAGAGGAATTCGGCACGGTGGAATCAGTCAAGGCTGTCTCAGAGCTCTACATGCCTGTTGGAGGAGAGATCACGGCTGTGAACGGGGACCTGGAGGGACAGCCAGAACTGGTAAACAAGGATCCCTATGGAGGGGGTTGGATGATCGAGATCAGGCCCAATGATCAGGCGGAGATGGATTCCCTGATAGACAGGGCCGCCTATCTCGAAATGCTGAAAGGATGAACCCATGCGATATTTTCCCCATACCGGCGAGGACATCAAGGAGATGCTGCAGGAGATTGGCCTGGAATCTCTTGACGAGCTCTTTGTGCCCATTCCCGAAGACTGCCGACGAGACGGGGATCTTCAGCTCCCCGGTCCCCTGGCCGAGTGGGAGCTCAACGCCCATATGGACGCGCTTGCCGAGGATATGGCTGTTTCGCCGGAGTACAGGATTTTTCTTGGTGCGGGTAGCTATAATCACTTTGTCCCCGAGGTGGTGAGGCAACTCCTTTTGCGGAGTGAATTTTATACCGCGTATACTCCTTACCAGCCGGAAATAAGCCAGGGGACCCTCCAGGCCATATATGAATACCAGACCCTGACGACAAGGCTGCTGGGGATTGAGGTGGCGAATGCCTCCATGTATGATGGCGCGTCGGCCCTTGCCGAGGCCCTGCTCATGGCCATACGCATCACAAAGAGGAAAAAGGTGGCGATCTCAAGCTTGGTCCATCCCTTGTATCGCCAGGTGGCCCGGACGTATCTGACCGCCCCTGGATACGAGGTGGAGGAGCTTCCTTACCAGGAAAATGGGACTACCGATCTTTCCTCACTTGGCAATCTGGCGGAATATGCGGCTGTTGCAATCCAGTCCCCAAATTTCTTCGGGTGCATCGAGGATCTGGGATCCCAGGGGAAGAAAGTGCACGCCGATCAGAAAACACTCTTTGTTGCGGTTTTTACGGAGCCCCTGGCCTACGGGCTGCTGAACAACCCGGGTGAACTTGGCGCGGATATCGCGTGCGGGGAAGGGCAGAGCCTCGGAATCCCGCAGTCCTTCGGCGGGCCGGGGCTTGGCATGTTCGCGGCACGGCAGAAATTTGTGCGGAACATGCCCGGACGACTGGTGGGCCGGACCACCGACAGAAACGGCAGGCGGGGATTTGTCCTCACTCTCGCCACCAGGGAACAACACATCCGGCGGGAACGGGCAACGTCAAATATCTGTTCCAACCATGGGCTCTGCGCCCTGGCCGCGACCATGTACATGGCATGCGCGGGCGGTACCGGGATCCGGGAACTGGCGCAACTGAACCATGATAAGGCCGAATATCTGAAAAAAGGGCTACGGAGTACCGGGGCAACGATTCCTTTTGACACCCCCACGTTCAATGAGTTCCTGGTCCGGTTTCCTGCTGGCTTCAAGGAGATCCATGCCCGGCTCCTGGGGAAGAAAATGGTGGCCGGCATCGATATCTCCACCTTTTATCCTGAGTTGCCGGACCATTACCTTCTGTGCGCCACTGAAACGAACACCAGGGAAGATATGGATGCCCTGATCAAGGAGGTTGGATCGTGAAAGAATCTCTAGGAGCAACCGGACTTGTCTTCAATGAGCCGCTTCTCTGGGAGAAAGGGAGAAAAGGAAGAACAGGATTCTCCCTCCCCAAAAGGGATGTGGACCCCTGTCCGCTGGATGAAAGCCTGGCCGGGGAAGGGCCTGATTTCCCGGACCTTTGCGAATTGGATGTTCAGGCATTTTACCCGGCTCTCCCAGTGGAATTTCGGGGTGGACAGCGGGATGTATCCTCTGGGTTCATGCACCATGAAGTACAATCCAAAGACCAATGAACGGCAGGCGTCCCTGCGCGGGTTTGCTGCTGCACATCCCCTGCTTCCCGTGGGACTTTCCCAGGGTGTTCTGAAAATGATGTTTGACCTGGAGAGGTACCTGGCTGAGATAACGGGTCTTTCCGCGGTGACACTTCAGCCCGCGGCCGGCGCCCATGGTGAGTTGACCGGCATGATGATCGTGCGGGCCTTTCATAAAGACGCGGGGTCGCCCAGGAGCAAAATCCTTATCCCCGATACAGCCCATGGAACAAATCCGGCCAGCGCAGTCCTCTGCGGTTTCACTCCGGTACCGGTAAAGTCAGATGAACGGGGGGTTCTCTCCCCTGCGTATGCTGCTTCGGTCATGGATGAAGATACGGCCGGCATCATGGTCACGAATCCCAATACGCTGGGATTATTCGAGGAGCATATCAGGGAAATCGCTGATATTGTCCACGACAGGGGAGGACTGGTCTACGTGGACGGTGCCAACATGAACGCGGTCATGGGGATCGTCAGCATGGGCGATATGGGGGCCGACGTCATGCACCTGAACCTCCACAAGACCTTTTCCACGCCCCATGGCGGCGGAGGGCCGGGCTCCGGTCCTGTTTGTGTGAGGAAGGATCTGGAACCCTTTCTTCCCGTGCCGAGGGTGGTGAAAGAGGACGAAAAATATTCTCTCTCCTGGGGCTTCCCCAAATCCATTGGAAAATTGCAGGCCTTTTACGGAAACGTGGGCGTTCTCGTGAAGGCCTACAGCTATATCCTGAGTATGGGGAAGGAGCTCAAGAAGGCGAGCCAGCTCGCGGTGCTGAATGCCAATTACCTGAGAAAAAAACTCACCGGGGTCTTTGATCTCCCGTATGATCGGCCGTGCATGCACGAGTGTGTCTTTTCGGACAGGATCCAGGAGCAGCACAAAGTCACCACCCTTGATATGGCAAAACGGCTCATGGATTATGGATTTCATCCGCCCACCATTTATTTTCCGCTGGTGGTCCATGGGGCTATGATGATCGAGCCTACGGAATCTGAATCCAAGGAGACCTTGGACCTCTTTGTCGATGCCTGCAAGGCAATTGCCTGGGAGGCGAAAAATGATCCCGCATTGCTCTCCGAGTCCCCCACAAAACCAAAGGCCCGGCGTATGAATGAAACAGAAGCGGCTCGAAAACCATGCCTGGCGGGATAGTGAACGTGGTATGAAGCACGAGCGTATCTGGCATATCGCTGAACTCGGAACACAGTCCTACCTGCCCGTACTGGACCTGCAGCACCGCCTGGTGGAGGAACGGCACAGGGGGACACTGGAGGCGGACACGGTGCTCCTGCTCGAACATGAACCGGTTTTCACCCTGGGTCACAACGGCGGCCGGGAGAATCTCATGATCCCGGAGGAGGTTCTCAAACAAAAAGGGATCGAGGTTGTGGAAACGGAACGGGGAGGCAATATCACCTATCATGGTCCCGGCCAGATTATTGCCTATCCTATTATTCGTGTGAACAGTGTGGGTTTCGGCATTCCCGAGTATGTGGAAGGCCTCGAAGAGGTGATGATCAAGACGGCCTTGGACTGTGGTGTCGCGGCAGTGCGCAGTTCCCGGAATCACGGCATCTGGGTTGGCACGAGGAAGCTGGGGAGCGTGGGGATCGCCATACGGCGAGGCGTCGCGTTTCACGGGATTGCACTGAATGTGAACCTTGCACTGGAGCCTTTTTCCTGGATCAACCCGTGCGGACTCTCGGGAGTATCCATGACTTCACTGAAACAAGAGGGAGCCGAAAAGGTGGACACGGCGCTTGTCAGGGAAGGGATCATCCGCCACCTGGCGGCGGTCTTCGGGGTCACAACCGTGCCCATAGACATTGACCCATTTGAACTACTGCCCCCTCGACGAAAGAGCGCATGAGGTTTCACAAAAGATGATGAAAAC
>JAFDGR010000046.1 GCA_019309145.1 Deltaproteobacteria bacterium
CTCGACACCTGGCAGGTGCTCGGCAGGAAAGAAGACGCGCAGAGTTTCACCCATCACGGTTTTACAGGAATCGGGCAAAACGGCCGCATCGACTGGATACTGGTAAGCCCTCATTTCAGGATCAAGGATGCAGCCATCATTCGTGATCATTTCAACGGCCGCTACCCATCCGACCACTTCCCGTACCTAGTCGACCTTACCTTCAAGCCCCCTAGTGCCCCCCCTGATTGATCCTCCGGAACATCGAGCGCACTCCGGCCTTGACATCACATTCCGGCAATTCTATACACATTACGCCGCCCACGCGATGAAAAGGTATTTGACCTCCCGGGAAATGGAAAATCAAAGATGAATCACATACGTGGTATTTCAAAAGAAAAACTCCGGTTACTCGAATTTCACCGGCACGCCTACGCCCTGATGCCGGAAAAGGCGGACCCCGAACCCGGTGTAGCCGTTTTTGTGGACAACGGACCTGAAGTACCTCCATTCCGGTCATGCACCTGTCAAACCTTCAAAAAGAAAACATGCCCCCACCTCCTGGAACTTTCCGGTTTCATCAATGCCATCAGGAAATACTCCAATGGAAAAGGGCCATACCAGGATTTCAGGGAGAGTTTCTGGTACAGGCTTTCCTCTGTCCTGGCAGAAGAACGGCCCCTGCCGGTGGAGTCCGTCCGCCTGGCCGGACCGGGAACAAAAGAAAAAGGCATGCTCCGATTACTGGACAAGGACAATGCGGAGTTGCTTACGTATTATTCAACGGGTGCTGACGGTTCGCGTTTTCTGGAACGTTTTGCAGGGAACGGCGGAGAGGACCTTGTCCTTTCAAGGGGTGACATGCTGAAAAGGCTCTCGCTGCTTACCCTGCGGGAAAATGAAAGGGCCATGGCCGATTTTGGTTACAAAACACGGCGCATGGTTCACGAGGCAAGTTTCTGGTACCGGGTGGCCTATCACGGATATCGGGAACTTGGTTCATCATCGTTGTCCGTACAGCCGGCCATCGAAGAATCCACAGGAAGCTTTTTTCTGAAATGTATGGGAAACAACCAGAAAATCCTATTCCGGCTGGTAGTCCCGAGAATGGCCGTAAGGCGAATCCTGGTCAATTTCAAGGGAGAAATCTCCAACCAGCATTTGATGGCAATACAGCCTATCCCGCTCAAATCGTTGTTTAAAGTCGATCAGACGACCGAACTGGATCTTAAGGTCAGGCACCTCATACAGATTATTCAAAAAAACGGCGAAGACATCTTCCTCGAGGGTGAAGAACTGGATCGTTACCGGTATGGCAACCTGGTTTATGTCAGGGAACTCGGAGTCATGGCTGAACTTGAAAAACCGGGAACCTCGCGAAAATTCAAGGCCCCCGTCAAAATGACGCTCAAGAAATCCCAGGTCCCCTCATTTCTGGAAGAAATCGATCAGGGGATACACGGGAGTGTGGACATCGTTGACTCGCACGACAACCGGCTTCAGATCCTCAAAAAAGCCGACCGCATAGAGATATTACCTGATGCCACAGAGCGCGACTGGTACTGGCTTTCCGTGACCTATGGCTTCGGAAACGCTTCCGTATCCCTTGCCGAGATGCTCAGGGCCAGGAAAGAAGGCCAACGGTTCCTCCCATGCCCGGGGGGATGGATTGATTGCGAATCCGAAAACCTTGTAGGGCTCGGTTTCAGCGACGATTCCCAGGCAGGTCGAGGAACCGCAGATCGACCCGACAGCGTCAAACTCTCCCTGATGGACCTGTTCCGCATGCAGGCCGGAATTGAGGGCCCCATACGGGTATCAGGCAACAGTGAGCAGAGCACCCGGCTCAATCGAACCTTGACCCTGAAGCCGATAGGGCCCTTGCCGCCGCTCAAAGGCATGACCTCTCCTCTCAGGAGGTATCAGAAGCATGGGGTGGAGTGGCTGGCATTCCTGGTGGAAAACGGGTTCGGGGGCTTGCTCTGTGATGACATGGGCCTGGGAAAAACACACGAGGTCATGGCGCTGATCCTTTTCCTCCTGGAAAACGGACACACAAAGTCGCCGTTCTTGGTGGTCTGTCCCACCACCGTTTTGAGTCACTGGTCCGCCAAAATCAAGGAGCATGCGCCGGGGTTGAGGGCTACGGTGTACCACGGCCTTGAGAGGAGTCTCTCAAAGGCACTCGAAGATGCCCATGTCCTGCTGACATCCTATGGCATCCTCATGCGAGATATTGAAAAACTGAAAGCAATCTCCTTTTTTATGGCTGTATTTGACGAAATACAGCATATCAAAAACCCGGAGACACAGACTCATCGGGCGGCACGGGAGCTGGATGCCCGGATAAAACTGGGACTTACCGGGACCCCCATAGAAAACCACCTCGGCGAACTGAAGGCCCTCATGGACCTCACGGTGCCCGGCTATCTTGGGAACGATTCGGATTTCGAGGTGCGATACACTGTCCCGATTCAAGCCAATGCAGATCGTGAAAAAGAAGAAGAACTCAGGAAACTCATATCCCCTTTTACCTTGCGGCGTCTCAAAAAAAGTGTCCTTACTGAATTGCCGGACAAAATTGAAGACATCAGGACGTGCAGGCTGAGTGATGACCAGGTTCGGCTTTACCGGGAGGTCATCGTATCAAAGGCGAAACCCATTCTCGGTACAATCCAAAGTGATGGTGAGCGGATACCCTATATGCACATCTTTGCCATATTGAACCTTCTTAAGCAGATTTGCAATCATCCCGCCATGCTTGAAACCGACATCAACGATTTTGACAAATACCAGTCCGGAAAATGGGAACTGTTCAAAGAACTCCTCTCGGAAGGCCTTGAAAGCGGGCAGAAAATCGTGGTCTACAGCCAGTTTTTAAAGACCATAGAAATTATGGAAAATCACCTCAAGGGTCAGCACGTTGGGTATACAGTACTCACCGGATCAAGTCGAAACAGGGGCAGGATCGTCGAACGCTTCAACAATGACCCGGATTGCCGGGTGTTCCTGGGCAGCCTCAAGGCAGGCGGTACGGGCATTGACCTGGTTGGGGGTTCTGTGGTCATCCATTATGACCGGTGGTGGAACGCAGCGAGGGAGGACCAGGCGACCGACAGAGTCCACAGAATCGGGCAGGTTCGGGGAGTTCAGGTATTCAAACTTGTTACGGAAGGAACGCTCGAAGAAAAGATCTCTGCTATTATCGAGAAGAAGCGAAACCTCATGGAGAGCATCATCAAGGAAGATGATGCGAATACGATCAAGATATTTTCCAGAGATGAATTAATCGAGATGCTCAGCCTCCCTGTCCAGTAAAAAGGCCCTTCAACAGGAACAGATGCAATGGAGTGAATATCCGTATGCTGCACCCTTTATGACGAAATCTCACCAATGCGAAGAGAGACTCAAATATCCTTCTCCCATCCGTTCAGGATGTGTCCCTTACAACCTGTCCCAAGCGGCGAATGCACCGGTTCAGGCTGTCTGACAACTTTGCTGCAACCTGAGGTCGCCATCCGTACTCCCGGTCTCTTGCAAACTCCATAAGCATTGATGTATAGGCAGGTCCAATCTTTCGTCCGCTGCCGGATCGCGGCACCATGTTTCCTCGGGCATCTTTCCTGCGTGAATGCCTTGCAATCGCAACCATGGTCGATTTAGGGCTATCCAGTTTCTCAGGATCGCGTGGAATATGAGAGATCCCGACACTGAGGAATTTTGCCAGACGATCGCGGTCAGCCAGAAGCCAAGCTTCTATTTCTCGCACTGCAACTCGAAAGCTCATATACCGGGCTGGATTTGGCAAGCATGATTGCAGAAAAGGGGGAGCGCAATCCGCATCTTGGTCGAGGTCAATCAAAATAACCCAAGGGACAAACTGAGCCGCCTGATTATATGCGTTCAGTTTTTCCAAAAGAAAAGATTTGCCATTCTTGCCGTATACCGCACCGCACATAACCCCCATCTCCTCTAGAATACGACGGAGAACCACCTCATCCAAAATACCTTCCACAGCAGCAGAGATGACCACGGAGCCTGTCATTTCAATTACCTATCCTCCGAAAAGGGTCAGTTGCTCTGCATGTTGTGGTCGCGTTCTTGGCAGAATTGCATCGGCAAGACTTAGTCCCCCTTCCAGAAGGGTTTTTATCTCCTTGAAACTGGCCGTAATATCCACGGATGTACCTTCCGGTCCAGGTTGCAAAAGCAAGGCTTCATCCAGGCCAATGCCCTCGTCTTGAAGAAGGTCACTTGAATGGGTGCTGATTAATACCTGTCGACCAGTGCGTTGCTGAATGCGCGCAAACATCTGGGGGATAAATCTTACGACTTCCGGGTGAAGGGACAGTTCGGGTTCTTCTAGGAGTAAAGGGCCGGTGCCATCGAGTGCAGCCCAAAGCAATCCCAGAAGACGAAGCGTGCCATCCGAAAACTGGTCTTCTGTTTGCCATGCTCCCTGAGGCCGCCAGTGCTCGTGCTTTCCTCGCAAATGAGGTGTGCCCCGATCATCACGCCACAACTCCAGTTCTTTAAGCTGAGGAACTGCCACCCGTAAGGCACTGAGAATATGTTTCAGCCGGGATTTCTTAGTCCTTTCAGGCGTGCTAGCGATTTGTTCAAGAAAATCTCCACCATAAGGGTCTTGCGTAAGGCCAACAGACCGATCCGGATCGCGCACCAACTGGGGTACAATATGAAGATAGCGAACAGATGAAAGAAATTCGGAGACCTCACGGAAAGGCTGATTAACATATACCTGCTCGATATAAGTCTGAGTCAGTCGTTTTGGATCCGCCCTATCTTTATCGTCCGGACGTTCCAAAATGCACGAGCCTTGCTTTGCAACCGATTCTTGTTTGACGATGGGGCGGCGCAAGTTATCCTGATTAAAGCGGAGTACATATTCCCAGGCATGAAGGTTTTCGTCATTGCCAATAGAAATTCGAACAAGGATATCCGAATGCCGCCGAGCTGCCAGACAACGCAGGCTGGAAACCCCACCACGTTTGCGCACTGCCTCCTGAAAGCCACCTCCAACAGACACGAGCTCTCGAAGAAAACGGAATACGTCCAGCAAATTCGATTTTCCAGACGCGTTCGGACCGATTAGAAATCCGCGCCGTTGAAGATCCACATCAACCCGGGCAAAGTTACGCCAATTCTCAAGGTTGATATGGGTGAATCTCAGCATCTTACCTTTAGCTCTAGCCATTTCCCTGGAACTCCTTCGCAATCGTATATTTTTTTATTATCACTGTTTTGTTCTTGAGTAAAGCACGATAAGCATGCTTTTGCACAAGGATTGCTTAGTTAGTCGCCTGCATGTGCTTGAGAGATTCTCTTGCTCTAGTTCAGTTATTCTGCCTCAAAACACACATCTCTGAACCCGAAACCGTATATCTGGTCTTTCCATTTTCCTTGACACACCACCGAACTTTTCCTAAAGTCTTTTCCCGGAAAGCACGTCCTATCACCATCACTTCACTTCTTCTCATACCACCAAAGGAGGCCGTCGTATGAAAAAATTCGCATTGGTTAGCATGATTGTATTTCTCTTTATTTCATTTGGCATTCCTGCCAGTCATGCCAAGACATTTAAGATTGCCGCCATTTTTCAAACCGCCATCGAGGAGCCGTGGGACGGTGTCATCCACCAGGCCTGCCTGAAAGCCAAGAAGCAAATGAAGGGTATCCACTATGAGTTCACCGAAAAAGTGGGAGCTGCCGACTTCGAAAAAGTCCTGCGGGAATACGCTGAAAGAGGATTTGACCTGATTGTGGGCGACGCCTTTCTCGCGGGTGAAGAGCCGGCCCGCAGGGTGGCCAAAGACTATCCGAAGATCGCTTTTGCCTTTGGCTCGGAATTCGGTCCGGTTGCCCCTAATTTTTCCGTCTTTGACAACTGGATTCACGAACCCGCGTATCTCTGTGGCGTTATTGCCGGAAAAATGACCAAGACTAATGTGCTCGGAGTGGTTGCGGCGATCCCCATCGGGGAAGTCAACCGCCTGGTAAACGCGTTCAAGGCAGGGGCCCTCAAAGTCAATCCCAAGGTCAAGGTCAAAATATCCTATATCGGCGGCTGGTTTGATCCTCCCAAAGCCAAGGAAGCCGCCATCGCCCAGATCGAAGCGGGCGCAGATCTGATTTACGCTGAACGGTTCGGCGTTTTTGAAGCCGCCAAGGAAAAAGGTATTCTTGCCTTCGGCAATATGTCCGATCAGAATGCCCTCGCGCCCTCGGTAGTGATTACCGCGCCGGTCTGGGATATGTATCCGACCATCAAATTCGCCATTGAGATGGTAAAGAAAAAAGCCTGGGTGGCCATGGATCTCAGGGAATGGTCCATGATGGCCAAAGGCGGTGCCCGGCTTGCCCCTTTTCATTCGTTTCAAAAAACCCTTCCCGCGGATGTCCTGAAAATGGTCCAGGACTTGGAACACAAAATTATAAACGGGACCTACCATGTCCCGGTGGATGAGCAGAAGCCGGCCTCGGACTAAGAGAGCCAATGTGCGATGCTCAATGCCCTTCGTTCCTCATCCGTTGTTCGTAGCGCGGCTGCTTATGCCCCGCACCTGAGCAACCACTGTGCCTGCCTGATTCGGCCGGCGCAGTGGTTACCCGGGCAACCCGATCGAAAGACAGGCAACATTTCAATTTCAGCTCCCATCCCCGCCCACGTTGCGAGAGAGGCATGACTCGGTGGGCCGGCAAACAGCACACTATCTCAACGGATTAGCGATACATTTTCACCACCCAAGAGAGGCGCCCAATGATTGACACCCGACATCCAATGGTCCGAATGTCGTCAATTACCAAATATTTTCTGGATGTTACGGCCAACGATAAGGTAAACTTCGATCTCTACCCCGGGGAAATTTGCTCGTTGCTGGGAGAAAATGGTGCCGGGAAAACCACGCTGATGAATATCCTTTTCGGATACTACGTCTGCGATGAGGGTGAAATTTTCATCAAGGGAGAAAAAGCCGATCTTTCATCACCCAAAGATGCCATCTCCCGCGGTGTGGGTATGATCCATCAGCACTTTGCGCTGGTTCCCACGCAAACAGTGCTTGAAAACATCATTATCGGCACAGACTCCAGCAAGACCATTTTTCTTGATCTGAAAACGGCCCGTCAAAAGCTGCTCAAGCTTGAACAACGGTTCGGGCTTGAAATTGATCCCGACGCCCACGTGTGGACCCTCTCGGTGGGTGAACAACAGAAAGTGGAGATTCTCAAGGCCCTCTACCGGGACGTGGATATCCTCATCATGGATGAACCCACGGCCGTTCTGGCCCCGGCTGAAACCGACGACCTTTTCAGTACCTTGAAGTCCCTCGTAAGCGAGGGTCGATCCGTTGTCTTTATTTCTCACAAATTAAACGAGGTGATGGATATTTCAGACCGTATCGTGGTCTTGCGGGACGGGCGGGTCGTGGCTGAAAGGCAGACTGCTGAAACCAGCGCCAGAGAACTGGCAAATCTCATGGTGGGGAGGGACCTCGCTGAGAGTACAGACAAAAGACAACTGGAACCGGGCCGGCCGGTGCTTGAAATCCAGCATCTCGATGTCCTCAACGACATGAAACTGCCCGCTATCAAAAATCTCAGCCTTGTGGTCAGACAAAACGAAATTTTAGGCATAGCCGGGATTTCAGGAAATGGCCAGCGAGAACTTTCCGAGGTGCTTTTCGGAATGCGAAACCCCGTCCGGGGGATCATCAAAATAAACAACACCCCTCTCAAATCCGGAAACCCATCATCGGCCATCACATTGAACATGGCAAGAATACCCGAGGATCGCATGGATACGGGACTCCTGATGGATCTTTCCGTCGAGGAGAACATGATTCTGGAAGACCATGTCTCTGCCGATTTTCAGACATATGGTTTCATAAAATCGAAGAAAATTCATCAATACACCGATGAACTGATACGTGCCTACAATATCTCGACCGCCGGGCGGGATGCCGTGACCAAGAGCTTATCGGGCGGAAACCTTCAAAAAGTGATGCTGGCCAGGGAACTGGCGGGGAACCCAACGGTGGTCATTGCCGCCCAGCCCACACGAGGCCTTGACGTGGGAGCCATGGAGTATATCCACCAGAGACTTCTTCAGGAGAGAGAACGGGGTGCCGGCATCCTGTTGATATCAGAGGATCTGGACGAGATATTTTCTTTGAGTGATCGGATTGCGGTGATCTATGAAGGAAAAATCATGGGAGAAGCCGTCGCAGAAAACATTTCCCGGGAACAAATCGGTCTCTGGATGAGCGGGATAACCAGGGAGAATTAAATGATCAGACTCAGGATCATCAAACGCAAACCCCTGCCTGCATGGGCCAAGATTGTCATCCCGATTGCCGCTATCGTGGTGACGCTGATTCTCTCCGCCATTCCCATCCTGCTGGCCGGGGGGCAATTATGGAAATCTTACTTCTACCTGTTTTACGGCGCACTGGGAACGCGCTTCAATCTTCTCGAAACCTTTGTAAAGGCCAGCCCGCTCATATTGACCGGTCTGGCCGTCGCGTTTGCCTTTCGGGCCAAATTCTGGAATATCGGCGCTGAAGGGCAGCTTCTGGCCGGTGCGCTGATGGCCACGGTGCTGGGTGTCCACATGGGCAGCGTGCCCCGGCTGTTTGTTTTGCCCATTATCATTGTGGCCGGTTTTCTCGCCGGTGGCATCTGGGCCGCCATCCCCGGCATACTCAAGACCAAGCTGAAAGTGGATGATGTGGTTTCCACCCTTCTGTTGAACTATGTGATGTGGCATATCATGGGGGCACTGCTTTTCGGGCCGCTGCAGCAGCCGGGCTCCAGTTGGCCCCGCTCAGCGGCTATCGTAGATGCCGCCCGTTATCCCATGCTTTTGCCGCGTTCGCGTTTTCATCTGGGAATCATCATCGCCTTCTTCGCCGTCTTCGTGATCTGGTTCATGAACCACAAAACCACCTTCGGGTATCGCTCCAAGGCCGTGGGAGTCAACATCCGGGCGGCCCATTTCGGCGGCATCAATACCACCGCTGTCATCGTGTGGACGGCGCTAATTTCCGGTGGATTGGCGGGCCTGGCCGGCGTGGGAGAATTGTGCGCGATTCAATATCGGCTGATAATGGATATTTCCCCCGGATACGGCTATACCGGCATCGTGATTGCGATGCTCGGAAATCTCCATCCGGTGGGGGTGCTGTTTTCCGCACTTTTTTTCAGCGTCATTATTGTCGGAGCCCAGACCATGAGCCGGATGACCGGCGTACCGACTTATATCGCCGAAGTTATCCAGGGAATGGCACTGATGGTGATGCTTATTTTCCTGCTCTTTACGGAGTATAAAATACGGGTGATGAAGAAATAATGAACCAGCTTCTCGACATTGCTTTTGTATCCGGTCTCATCGGCGCGACCATGAGAATGGCGACACCAATTATCTACGCCACCCTCGGGGAGATCCTTGCCGAAAGAGCCGGGGTCCTGAACCTGGGTATTGAAGGCATCATGCTGATGGGCGCCATGACCGGATTCCTTGTCACCTTTTCGTCCGGATCTCTCTGGCTGGGAGTGCTGGCCGCTGCGGCGGTAGGAATGCTTCTGGGCCTCTTGATGGCGTTCCTGGCGGTATACCTGGGGTTGAGCCAGCATGTATCAGGCCTGGGAATCACGCTCTTTGCCACGGGCTTAGCCATGTTCATTTACCGGCTGCATTTCGGTTCCCCCACCGTCCCCCCGATCATTCATCCGTTCAACCAGATCTCCCTGCCGCTGCTTTCGAGCATCCCGTTCATCGGTCCGGGCCTGTTCACGCAATATTCACTGACCTACTTCGCCTGGCTCCTTATCCCGGCCCTCTCCATACTGCTTTACAAGACGAACATCGGATTGAAGATCAGGACGGTTGGCGAAAACCCTGTGGTTGCAGACACCGTTGGTGTCAATGTATTGCTGACCCGTACCCTCTGCCTGGTGGTTGGCGGGGCCTTCATGGGCATTGGGGGCGCCTTTCTTACCCTGGCCCACCAGAACATGTTCCTGATAGATGTGATCGGCGGCAGGGGATGGGTCGCTATTGCCATGGTCATCTTCGGGAACTGGGACCCTCTCAAGGGTGCTTTCGGCGCGCTTATCTTCGGGTTCCTCGATGGACTCCAGCTCAGGCTGCAGGGTCTTGGTATCGCTGTTTCTTTTCACCTGTTCCTGATGATTCCTTACTTACTGACCATTGTGGCCCTGATCAGTGTCTCCAGAAAGGCCTCAATACCGGCCGGCTTGTTAAAGCCGTACCGCAGGGAAGAAAAGGGAGGATAACCCATGCTCGAGCTTATCGTACGAAATGCCAACCTTCCCGACGGCCGCAAGGGGATTGACATTGCCGTTGAAAACGGTCGCATTGCTGCAGTCGGCCCCCGGCTCCCCATGCAGGCAAACCGCGAGATCGATGCCACCGGTTACCTGGCCACTCCCCCTTTTGTGGATAGCCACTTTCATCTGGATTCAACCCTGAGTTATGGGCGACCCCGGGTCAATGAAAGCGGCACCTTGCTGGAAGGCATCCAAGTGTGGGGGGAGTTGAAAGCCCACCTGACGGCTGAAAACATCAAAGCCCGCGCAGAGGAGCTTTGCGGCTGGGCCATTGCCCGGGGTACCCTGGCCATCCGCAGTCATGTGGATGTCAGCGACGAAAGGCTCCTGGCCGTTCGGGCGCTCCTGGAATTACGGGAGGAGATCAAACCCTATATTGATTTGCAACTGGTGGCTTTTCCCCAGGATGGCTATTTCCGACACGGCCCGAATGCTGCCAACCTGGAACGGGCGCTCGATATGGGTGTTGATGTGGTTGGCGGCATTCCTCACTTTGAAAGAACGAGAGAGGAAGGCGCGGCTTCCATCAAGGCTTTGTGTGAACTTGCCGCTGAAAGGAACCTTCGTGTGGACATGCATTGTGACGAAAGCGACGACCCCTCTTCACGGTATATCGAGACTTTAACCTATCACACCCAGCGCCTGGGCCTTCACGGCCGGGTCACCGGTTCCCATCTTACGTCCATGCACTCAATGGACAACTATTACGTCAGCAAGCTCATTCCCCTGATGGCAGAGGCGCAGATGCATGTTGTGGCCAATCCTTTGATTAATATTACCCTTCAGGGCCGCCATGACACCTACCCAAAACGGCGTGGCATGACCCGGGTCAAAGAGCTCATGGATGCGGGCATCAATGTGGCCTTCGGTCATGACGCCCTCATGGATCCCTGGTACAGTTTCGGCTCCCACGATATGCTCGAGGTTGCCCACATGGGGTTGCATGTGGCCCAGATGACCGGGGTTCATCAAATGAAACAGATATTTGCGGCTGTTACGGCCAACGGGGCAAAAATGCTGGGGCTGGAGGGATACGGGCTTGAGCCGGGATGCCATGCGGATCTGGTTGTGCTCCAGGCCGGCAGTCCACAGGAAGCCCTGCGGTTGAAACCTGCCCGGCTTTTCGTGATCCGCCGCGGCACAGTCATTGCGCAAACGCCCCCGGTCGTCAGCCGGGTCGAGTTGGCAGATAAGACCTTTGACGTGGATTTCAGATTCAATGGCAAAACTTAGGCCGGATATTTGTTGCGAACTCAATGCTAATTCACGAGCATAATACCAAGTATCAGCAGGGTGTAAGACACGTATTTTCTGGAAAGCACGGGAGCGGGATGTTCCCGGAGCGGCGTCATGTCGACCTTGAAGCAGGACAGCGGAAAGGTCGACATCCGCAGTGAGCGGAGCCATGGACGGCGAAGCGAACGTAGCAGACGGAATATGCCGGTTCCCTGCTTTCAGTGCCTCAAGAGGTTCATGTAACTGTGCTATGAAACACTACGGTCTCAAGTACTTCCCCACCGCTTTGAATACCTCCTCATGGGAAGTCTCCAGACGGGTCAGAAACCCTTCCGAGCGCACGATGGGGCTCCAGAGCGAAAAGTCTTCCCTTTCAAAATCCATCCCCACCATCAGCATGTCGCTGAGTGTTTCCAGGAGGTAATCCTCCGGCTTGTAAATGGAATCACCGATGTCGCCCACCCAGCAAAGAGGCGTGCCCTGGTAGCGCTCGTTGAGATCGTGGTACAGATGTCGCGTGACAATGGTCTGCGGTTGCAGGCCGAGATCGGTGAACGGCAGTGTCACTCCTTTCTCAGCCACTTGCACCAGTGCCCCGTTAAAAACAGGAATAAGTTCCACGCCATGGTCGTTGCACACCGTACAAATCCCCTCCAGTCCTTCCAGGCTGGCACACACCGGAAACAGGAAAATTTTCTTGGGCCGGTGATGCTCTAAGGCCTCTGCCACGAAATAGGTCAGGGTTGAACCCGAAGCAATGCATTCCTCCATGATAATCCAGGTTTCGTCCTGCCACCACTCGCCCACAAAGGAGCTTTCAACAATGTTCCAGCCGCGTGAAACTTCACTATCCTCCACACGGGTCAGTTTAATATACGTCGTGTCGGGATGGCGATCCCGGTGCAGGGGGGGATTCGCATCCAGCAGGTCCAAGGGGCGTCCGCCCCAGAGGATCACAAATTGGGCCAGTTTTCCATCAAACATTCGTTCGAAAAGGCGCATCATGTCGTGACCGATGTTCTTGATCATCAAGAATTTTTCGGCTCCACACGCCTGGCGGCTGAGCAGGAATTCCTCTCCGAGCCCTCGCCCAGGAAAATCAACCACGTAAATCTTATCGGGAAGGTTCCGGCCGCGAAATGCTTCATGCTGAGAAATTTCCCTCACGAGCCAGATATCTTTGCCGCTCCGCGACATGACGATTTCACCGATGTCCTCGAGGTAAATTCGGTTGTGATCCATCTTTACCTATCTCCTCCTTTTTGTGCCAGGGCCTTGACTGGATGATGAAAACACGCTTTTTTGGAGGAGACTATAAAATAAAGGTCTTATCGTGTCAAACAATAGAACCTCCATTGAGCAAAACCCAAGTTGTCTGTTGTCCGTCGTCAATTGTTCGTTTGATTTTTTTCTCGCACCCTCTCCCTTCGTTCAGGAGAGACGCAGAGATTTCAGAGAAAGGTCTTCAACATGCTCATGGTTTACTTGAAAAAGCCGCGGGTTTCCTGTAAAGAAGAGAAAAGATCCGGATCCGTACACGAAAGGTTTTCACGGCTCGACAAACTCTAGAGGAGAGGAATCATGGGAGAAGATACCTATGAAGACGAGCAGGCCATGATGGATATCGACTTTTCAGACCTGAATCGTGACCGCAAAAAAAGGCCTTCTGACCCGGAAAAGTGGAAAAAGTCGCTGGTGTTCGGCGGCGCCATGCTCTGCGTGGCAATCTTGATCATTGTGATTATTCTTTTTGCCGTCGATAAATCCACAAAACAACCTCCTTCACCTGTCCAGACCCGGGTGAAAGCGCTGGAAGAAAAGGTGGCACGCATTGGTGGGATAGAAGAAAGCATCGCCAAGCTCCAGGGTCAACAGGAAGCCCTGCAAAAGTCCATTGCGAGATTGGAAGGCTCTCTGGAATCCTTCACAAAAGATCTGCGCAATGCCACCAGGAAGATTGAACAGCTGAAAAAAAGACAGGCCGGGCTCTCCGGACAGGGCAAAAAGACCGGCCTTGTGCGCAAGAAAGGGGCAAGCCAAACCCGTCGCCGGTACCACGTCGTCCAGAGGGGAGAAAGTCTTTACAAGATTGCAAAGAAATACGGCATTTCACTGCGTGAGCTGTACCGCCTCAATCATCTTTCGTCAAAGAGTGTCATTTATCCCGGGCAGAAGCTCGTGGTGGGTCCTGCAGGCAAGAAGTAGAGAGAGTGTTCATGATTCAGCCCAACCATCCGAGCGCTTCTCCCAACACGGGATGCACGCGACCCGACCATTGATCTCCCGCACCCTGGTCTCCATCACGCCCTCACCACAAAAGGAGCACTCGACCGACTTCATGATCCGTGCGGTTTCTGGTTCCTCGATCACCACTTCCTGCAGGGAAACCAACTGCTCTTCCGGGACCGTGAGAAGCCAGTTGATGAACCGTGCCCGGCCATTTCTGATCTCATCAGGGATATTCCCGTGATGCAGAACGGCCCTCACCCCTCTTCCGGTTTTCCGATGATACAGGGTGTAGACATGCTTCCCGTAATCCTTGAAAATGAGGTTTCCCTTTCCAAAGGTACATCCGGTGATACATTGCAGGGCGTCCACTCCGCAGGCATTGTTCTCAACAATGGCGACCAGTTCCTCATCGGCAGCCCGTGTACCCGACAAAAAATCAAGGCCCGCCCTTGCCATCCGGTAGCCCATGGCCAACCCGGGGCAGCTATGCCCGTGAAAAGCGATCAAATCATCATAGGTCTGTTCCATTCTCAATCTCCCACCTTCGCGTCATTTTCGAGAGCACATGGTGTGCAGGCAAAAGGCAGAAACCAGTTTTTTATGCGTTCATCACCATTAAATAAGTAGGATATCACGGCCGGCCTACACAGCCAAGGGATTTCCCGGTTCTTGTCCCAAACCCCGGAGTGGGAAAAAGCCGGGATCCTCTCATCAGCGATTCAGCCTTGACATCTTTGGGAAATATGCAAATATTGACTTTGTGCGGCACTGTTGATTTTCATTGCCATGCCGTGCGTTCACCCGAGTTCCCATGATTCCATTTCCGGGGAGGCCAATGGGTATCATCATCGATTTTTCCAAGTCTTCAGCGTACCAGGCCCGCTATCCTGCTGTTCCCTTCGGCCTGACCCTGATTACGGGATGTAGCAACCATTCAAATCCTCCCGGATTCGATCAATTCAAGAGAAAACACCTGCGAAAGATGAGAAAACGGGAAACGCTTTTGCAAATCAAGGAGCGCATAGATATTTATGACCGGTTTTTCGCCGCTTTTGGCCAGAAATGCCCGCTTCCTACACACCTGAAAAGAACGATCAACAGCGGGTTCCCCCGGTACAATCTCATGGTGGACGCGCATTTCATGGCGGAAATGTGCGCCGGTATTCTGGTGGCAGTGACCGACTACCGGAGGTTCGACGGGGGCCTGAAACTGGACCTGGCAAGAGAAGGCGAACGCTGCCGGGGTATGGGGGGCCGGGATATGCGAACCATGGAGGGAGAAATTGTCTTCAGGGATGAAAAGGAAATTGTGTGCGTGCTCTGCCAGGGCGCCGATGAAAAGACAAGGGTCACGGAAACGACCAAGGATGTCCTTTTTTATGCTTACGGTGTTCCCGGCATCGATGGCCTTTTTCTGGAACGGGGACTGACCATAGCCACGGAAACCATGACCGAATTTGGCGGGGGTACGCTGCAGGCCATGGAGGTCCATTAAAAAACGCTCCCGCTGAGCAAAAAATCAAGGAGATTGCATCATGAAAAAATGGATACTGATCGGAGCAGGCGTAGTGGTCGCTCTCATTATTGTGGCGGTCATCATCATCGCGACGAACATTGGACCCATGATAAAAAAGGCGGTGAATACATACGGCCCCGGCATCACCAGGACAGAAGTGAGTCTGGGAGATGTGGACGTTTCCCTCTTCTCAGGCAAAGCAAAACTAAAAAAGCTGTTCCTCGGGAACCCCAAGGGTTTCAAGTCGTCCTATGCCATGAAGGTAGGCTCCATTCTCGTTGATATTGATGAGAAATCCATTACCGGAGATACCATTATCATAGACCGGATAGAAGTTATCGCGCCTGACATCAGTTATGAAAAAATCAAGGGGGGTGATAATTTTCAGACCATTGCGAAAAACGTAACATCATCCGCCGGGTCTGAAAAGCAGGTTGCCAAGAAAGAACAAGAGAAAAAGGGAACAGGAAAGAAACTCCTGATCAGAAATTTTGTGGTTAAGGGAGGGAAAGTAAACCTCACCATGTCCCTTCTCGGCGGGAAGACAATCAGTGCTCCCCTCCCTGATATTCACCTGAAAGACATAGGCAAGAAAAAGGGCGGCGCCTCTCCCGCCGAAGCATTCAAGGAAATATTTCAATCCTTATACGCAAAAATCAGCTCCCCTGCGGTGACCGATACCCTGAACAAGGGGCTCAAATCCCTCGGAACCAGCTTGAACGCCCTTGGCTCGGGCACGACAAAGCAACTCAAATCAGCCCAGGAAAGCGCCAAAAAAAGTGCTGAAGGCCTGAAAGGTAAATTGAAGGGTTTGCTTGGCCAGTAAGCAAAAAGGGGACGTTCTTCACTAATGACACAAACGGCCTTATGGACGCGGGATTATGAGGGAAGGATCAGGCATCTTAAGCGTTAAGTGTAAGGAGTGAAGAACGAAATTTTGATTGACAAGTCAATCAACTTCTGTTCTATTGGAAGGTATGGTAAGCCAGCGGGAAACCACAAGGAAAGTCAAAGAAGAGGCCATCTTCAGCGCCGCCCTGAAGACAATCAAAGAAAAGGGTTTTCACAAGACCAGAATGTCTGACATTGCTGAACGCGCCGGCATTTCCTACGGTCTTGTCTACCATTATTTCCAGAGCAAGGAAGACCTGTTTGACGCGCTCCTGAATCGATGGTGGAAAGGCCTGTTTCGCCTGCTGTCCCGCATCCAGAAAAGCCCTGACCCCTTGCGGAAAAAACTGGCAGGAATCATCCACTATTTCCTCGATACGTACCAGCGGGAACCCGAACTGGTGAACATCTTCATTACGGAGATATCCCGGTCCACCACCAACCTGACCCCGGAACGACTGGAAAGCTTCAAGGCGTTCTTGTCCAGCACGGAACAGGTCATCCAGGAAGGACAGGATCAGGGAGTGCTCCGCACGGATTTCAAGGCCCGGTATCTCACCAATATCTTTCTCGGGGCACTGGAAACCTTTGTTTCCACTATGGTACTGGCGGATCAACGGATCAAGGGAAATACCCAAAAGCAGAGAATTGCCGAGAGCATCCTGGAGGTTTTTCTGAACGGAGCGAAGCAACAAGGAGTTGGTGGGCACTGATTGACAGAAATACAGGATCAACAGGATGTCAAGCCTGTTGATCCTGTCAAAAGAGAGCTGAAATTTTATACCAGAGGAGCGTATGGACTTTTCATTTACCCCTGAGCAACTCATGTTCAAAGAGCAGTTGATCCGCTTCGCAAAAAAAGAGATCGTGCCGAAGGTTGAAGAAAACGATCTTCAGAGCAAATTCGATTTTGATTCTTTTCGGAAGCTCGGGGAATTCGGGGTACTGGGCCTTCATTTCCCTGAAAAACTGGGCGGCAGCGGCGCGGACGTGGTAACCACCGTGCTGGCAGGCGAGGCCCTCGGCGAAGCAGGAGTGGACGGAGGATTGATGCTCGCGTACGGCGCGCACACTTTTCTCTGCGCTGATACCATTCTCTGCCACGGCTCCGAACAACAAAAAAACAAATACATCCCCAAACTCGCCTCGGGCGAATGGATCGGGTGCATGGGATTGACTGAACCCGGCGCCGGGTCGGATGTCGCGTCTCTCAGCACCAGAGCAAAAAAAGCAGGTGATACATATATCCTGAACGGGAGCAAGATGTTTATCACCAATGGCTCCATCGCGGACGTGGCTGTTATCTATGCCAAGACGGACAAAGGTCAAAAACATGCCGGAATCTCGGCATTTATCGTTGAGAAAGGAACCCCGGGTTTTTCAGCGGGGAGGGACCTGATCAAGATGGGAGTCCGAACGTCACACACCTCCGAACTGGTTTTCGAGGACTGTGAAATCCCCGCAGAGAATCTTATCGGCCAGGAGGGTTCGGGATTTCTCATGGCCCTCCAGACCGTCGAATGGGACCGCAGCGCGCTCCTGGCCCCATTTATCGGTGGGATGACGTATGTGCTCCGCAAATGCGCGCGGTATGCAAAGGAAAGGCATCAATTCGGCCGTCCCATTGCCCATTTCCAAGCCACCAAGCACAAGCTCGCGGACATAAAAATATTCATCGAGGCAGCCCGATCCCTGTGCTATCGCATTGCCTGGTGCAAGGACCAGGGAAGGCCCCTGAACCACCTGGAGGCCGCGGTGGCCAAACTTTTTGTGGGCGATTGGAGCCTGAAACCGGCCAACGACGCCATGCTGCTGCACGGCGGGTACGGGTATTGCCACGAATACGAAGTGGAACGTTATTTCAGAGACAGCCGCCTGGCCCCCATTGGCGGCGGCACGTCAGACATTCAAAAGAAGATTATCTCAAAGCTGATGTAAGCGGTGAGGCTCGGAAGATAGAAGGCCGGGGAACGGAAAGAGGAAAGCCATTGTAATGAGAGGTATGAATGAACTTTGATCTTGATGAAAAGGGATCTGCGCTGGTCACCCGCCTGAAAGAGGCCATAGGCCAGGATGCGGAAAAAAGGATGAAAGACCTCAGGACGGGAGACACCATGGAATGTCTCAACCTTTTTATGGACTATCTCAGCCGGCTTGCGGACATCGGCTACCTGGGGCTGGGTGTTCAAGACGTGAAGAATTCCACTGCCCTTGTTGCGGCCCAAGAGGCACTGGCCACCATATCCCCTTCCCTGTTTCTCGCTGTTGAATCAAGCGCCCGTGTCTTTGGCAGGCTGATAGCCTTTTACGGCAAAACTGAACAGAAAGAGGAAATCCTTCCGCTCCTGGAGCAGGGACGCTACGTGGGATGCGTGGCCCTTACCGAGGGCGGCATGAGCGTGGAAAATGAACCATTCAAGACCACGGCCATTCCCTCCGGCGATCATTGGAGCGTCACAGGAAGCAAGGATCACGTGATAAACGCGCCCATGGCCGACCAGATAGCCGTGATCGCCCAGTCAGGCGAAGAACTCGCGGTCGCCTTGG
>JAFDGR010000273.1 GCA_019309145.1 Deltaproteobacteria bacterium
TCTCCTCCCTTCCCTCTCCGACGAGCACCTGCATGAAGAATCCCGGCCGGGAATAGGGCTTGGCAAATCCCGAATAATCTGACAATATAAAATAAAACGAGAATCAAGTTCAGAGCGACAAGAATCTCTGCGCTTTAATATTGCTCAATGATAAAAGCTGGCCCTTTCCAAAATCGGTCTTTCTAAGAAAGCAGGGGAACGGGATGTTCCTGAAGCGGCGTCATGTCGGCCCTGGAACAGGACAGTGGAAGGGCCGACATCCGCAGTGAGCGGAGCCATGGACGGCGAAGCGAACGGAGCAGAGGGAATATGCCGGTGCCCTGCTCACAGCGTTTGTTTGGATAAGTTGCACCTGAGAAAAACGGTCTTGAGGTGCTGATGAGCGGTTCTATAATTTCAGAGAATGATGACAGAACTTATTGATCAGACATGGTTTTCAACCATCAGGAGGCCGAGCCGGTACCTGGGCGGGGAGGTGAATGCGGTCAGGAAAGACCTTTCCGAGACAGAAGTCTCCATGGCCCTCTGTTTCCCGGATGTCTATGACGTGGGCATGTCTCATCTGGGGTTGAAAATCCTCTACCAGATCCTCAACAGCAGGCCGTGGATTGCCGCAGAAAGGGTATTCACCCCCTGGAGCGACCTTGAGCAGTCCATGCGATCATCCGGTTTTCCGTTGGAATCCCTGGAATCAAAAAGAGTCCTGTCAGATTTTGATATCGTTGGGTTCAGCCTGCAGCATGAACTTTGCTATACAAATGTCCTCACCATGCTCGACCTGGGCCGGATTCCCTTTTTTTCCCGTGAGAGAAAGAGCGGTGATCCCCTGGTCATCGCAGGGGGGCCGGCATGCTTCAATCCCGAGCCGGTCGCCGACTTTTTCGACGCGTTCGTCATAGGGGACGGTGAAGAGGCCGCGCTCTCTCTCTGCAGGGCGGTCCGTGAGGCAAAGCGGGCCGGGCATACGGACAGGGAAGATTTGCTCATGGACCTCCGGCATATTCCCGGTATCTATATTCCTTCCCTTTTCCGGGTGCACTACCAGCCCCGGGGGCCGGTGAAGGCTATTGAACCCCTCCTGCAGGATTACCAGGAGGTCGGGAAAGCCATTGTTCCTGACATTGAAGGCTTCCCTCCTCCCCTTGCGCCGGTGGTTCCCTACACCGGCCTGGTCCACGATCGGCTGAGCATTGAAATCTCACGCGGCTGCACCCGGGGCTGCAGGTTCTGCCAGGCCGGCATGATCTACCGCCCCGTGCGGGAACGCCATCCCGAAACCATCCTCAGTTCCGCGGAAGAGGCCCTCCGGAATACCGGGTACGAAGATCTCTCGCTCCTCTCCCTCAGCTGCTGGGATTACCAGTGTCTCCTTCCCCTCCTCCAGGCCCTCATGGACCGTTTCGGGGACCAGAGGGTTTCCATCAGCCTTCCTTCCCTGCGTATCGACAGTCTCGACCCCGCCTGGATGGAGCAGATCAAGAGGGTGCGGAAGACAGGCTTCACCCTGGCTCCGGAAGCCGGGAATGACCGCCTCAGAAAAATGATCAACAAGGGCCTCACCCACGATGATATCCTCCATACCGCACAGCAGGTGTTCGCAGCGGGCTGGAACCTCATCAAGCTCTACTTCATGATCGGCCTTCCCGGTGAGAGGAAATCGGACGTGGAGGATATGGCCTCCCTGATCAGGGAAGTTGCATCACTCGCCGGAAAAACAGGAAGGAGAGCAAAGGTAAACGCCAGCGTTGCCACCTTTGTGCCCAAATCCCATACTCCCTTCATGTGGGCCCCCCAGCTTTCCCCGGAACAAGGCTGGGAACGTCTCAATGATCTCAGGCATGCCCTGAAAAACAGCCGTGTTCGCCTGAAATGGAACAGCCCCGGGCTGAGCTGGCTGGAAGGAATCTTTTCCAGGGGTGACAGGCGACTGGCCCCCGCTCTCGTGAAGGCCTGGGAACGGGGTGCCCGGTTTGACGCGTGGGACGAGCATTTCAACAAAGCAACCTGGGAAAAGGCATTCCTGGAGACCGGGATTGACCCCGGGTTTTATCTCTTCCGGGAAAGGCCCCTCGATGAAGTCTTTCCATGGAATCACATCAACAGTGGCGTCACCAGGGGCTTTCTGAAAAAAGAATGGAAAAAGGCCGTTCGGGAAACGGAAACACCGGACTGCAGGCAAGGATGCCTTGAGTGCGGCGTGTGCGATCACGAGACGACCGACCTGTTCCTTATCTCCGAGTGGGTTCCCGGGACCAATCCGCCCCCCCCTCCCCCGGCCAACGGTTCCGAAGGACGGAAGTACCGTCTGACCTTCAAGAAGGGAACCGATGCCCGGTTCCTGGCCCACCTTGAACTGGTCCGCGTGTTTCTCCGGGCCTTCAGGAGAGCGGGGATTCAACTGGTGTATTCAAAAGGATACCATCCCATGCCTAAAATATCATTCGTCACCGCACTGCCCGTGGGGATGGAAAGCCATGTTGAAACCATGGATATCGAAACCATCAACGCGGTGGACCCATCCGACCTGATGAAAGAGGTAAACAAACAACTTCCCCAAGGAATCTCCATCAGCAAGGCAGAGGTATTGGAAAAAAACAGGAAAAAAGCCCGCTTGAAACAAAGTCAATATGTCATTACCTTGCAGGAAAAATTGCTCAAAGAAAGTGCCGTTGCACAGTTCCTGCATTCCGATACATGGCAGGTAACGAAAGTGACTTCCAAGGGGGAGAAGGAGATGAACGCGCGCCGCCTGGTTGAATCCATTGAAATACTCTCGTCCGACTCCCTGCAAATGCGCATTCATCATAACAGCGGCCCCGGCCTCAACACAAAGGAAATCGTGGCGGCCATCTTTTCCCTGAATCCTTCGGAAACGGCCGGACTCCGGATTGTCAAGACCGGTCAGGTCCTTGAATAGATGCGCTCGTTGCGCCGGGTTTTCCGTCCCACGAAAAGCGGGATTGCCATACGCAGGAAGGATTTACCATGTCCAATGATCTCATCATAAACGCGAGGCACCATGAGACACGGGTTGCCCTGGTTGAGAACGGTCTTGTTGCTGAGCTGCACATAGAACGAAAAACAGGACAGGAACTCATGGGCAATATCTACCGCGGGAGAGTCGTGAGAGTCCTTCCCGGTATGCAGGCCGCCTTCGTGGATATCGGGCTCGAACGAACGGCATTCCTGTACGTGGCCGATGTACACAAGGACGTCCTTGGTCTTGAACGGATGATGTTAAAGGAACTGGAGAACCAGGAAGAGACCGACCACCTGGAGGGGGAGGAAAAGCCTCAGGCCCCTTTCGAAAGGATCGAGTTTCAAATTGAGGAATTACTCCATGAAGGCCAGGATATCATGGTGCAGGTGGCCAAGGAACCCTTGGGAACAAAGGGGCCCCGGGTCACGTCGCATATTTCCCTTCCCGGAAGACACCTCGTGTTTATGCCTACCGTAAACCATATCGGCATATCCCGCAGGATAGAAGACAAGGAGGAGAGAGAACGGCTCAGGGCATTGCTCGAGGAGATACGCCCGGACAATTTTGGTTTTATCGCCCGGACCGTCAGCGAGGGCGACACAAAGGAAAAACTCAAATCGGAAATGGACTTTCTTGTCAAGCTTTGGAACAGCATTACCGAAAGAATGGATAAAGCCACCGGGCCGGGTATTCTGCACCGGGACCTGAATATTTCCCTCAGGGCGGTCCGTGATCTCTTCACCAGGGAGGTGGACCGACTCATCATTGATTCCCGGGATGAGTACAATAACATCTTGTCGTTTATCGACACGTTCGCGCCGAGCCTCCGTTACTCAGTGGAACTCTACGAAGACCCGGAACCCATCTTTGACGCCTATGAGATCGAACTCGAGATCTCCCGGGCGCTGGAAAATAAAATCTGGCTGAAATCAGGGGGATATATCGTCAGTCATTGAAATGACCGAGGCCCTCACCGCTATAGACGTCAACACCGGCAGCTACGTGGGGAAAAGAAACCTGGAAGAAACGATCCTCAAGACCAACCTGGAGGCGGTAAAAGAGATCGCCTATCAGTTGCGCTTTCGGAACATCGGCGGCCTCATTGTCATTGATTTCATAGATATGGAGAAAAAGACAAACCGGGAGCGGGTCTTTACCGCCCTCAGGGAGGCGTTGAACAGTGACCGGTCAAAGACAAACATCCTCCCCATGTCGGACCTCGGCCTCATCGAGATGACCCGGAAACGGACGCGCGAAAACCTCAGCAGGATGCTGAGCGAGCCGTGTTTCTATTGCGAAGGCAAAGGGACCCTGAAATCAAAACGGACCATATGCTATGAAATCTTCCGGGACCTGGAGAGGGAATGTCTCGGCATGGCGGATGAAGCACCCGTGTATGTCCTGGTTAACCCTGAAATTGAAAATGTCATGCGGGAGGAGGAACAGGATTCCGTCATGGACCTGGAAAAACGGATCAACAGGCGGATCATTGTGATCGCGAAAAAGGCTTTCCACATTGAACAATATGAAATCACGACGTAATACGAAAGGCCAAAGAACAAATCAAAAAGGAGCCGACCCTGAACCCGGCAACCTGTGTTGTTTTATTTTTCTTTGACACAAGGCCTGTATTTGGATATTTTTCATGGATCGCGCATTGAACAAGGGGTAGGAAAAGGGGACAAAAAGGCCATATGACTGAAAATCGTATCAGGCATCAGATGCTGCTTGGGTTTGTAACAGTCGTCCTTTTCGGCGTGCTCTCTTTTCTAGATCCCGGTGTTTTCAGGGTGATCGATAACACTCTCTATCATTTTTATACCACTTTTTTTGGATCAACAACCGCGCTCGCGCCACAAGC
>JAFDGR010000274.1 GCA_019309145.1 Deltaproteobacteria bacterium
CTTCGAAGGGATGAGTTCAGCCCTGAAACTCCCCACTTTTACCTTGGTTTCCACTTTTACGGGGATCTTCGCGGTGTCCGCGGTGAACCATATCTTCAGGGTGGCGTTCTTGCTTTTTTTAAACACGCCGCCGATATGTTTTAGATCGGGCTCCACAAGAAACGTTTCATAGCGCTTTTTCCCCACTTGAATGGTTTCCCTCCGCACCACCTTTGCCTTCCCCATCACGCACTTCTTTCCGTCGGAGACAGGCACCTCGATTATCTTTCCCGCTTCGAGATGCTGGAGCCGGAAGACATAAAATATGGACAGGGGATCAAAGGCGCCGGGCAGGAGATCAACCGTGTCCTCCTTCTTTCCATTTTTCTTGTAAGTGGCGACCCCTTTTTGCCAATTAAAACGGACTTGTTCATCCCTCTTTTTCTTGCCTCGCGTCTCCTTCCTGTAGAGAAGGGAATGGCTGACGGCCTTGTTCGTGAATGCGTCTATGCGTTGGCGTAGTTTGTAAAAGAGGTCCACGAAACTATACGTGGTGGTGGTCATCACGAAGTGGTAGGCCTGCTCGCCTTCTATCTCCTTCATGGGCAGGACTTCCAGGCTCATTTCCCCTGCAGGAATGGAAAGCCAGCCCACCTTGTAAAGGAGTTTTTCTCCGGGAGCAAAGGGAAAGGGACAATCAGACGCCGCCGCCCGTTCCCAGGACCCAAAGGCCGCAATAAAAAGCAACAAAAGAAATGCACTGCGAAGCCGCGTCCAGTCTCTTTTATGGCATTCCAATCTTTAGTCCTCGACTTCTATTTTCGTTATTTTTTTCCCCTGGTCCTTTTTTCCCTTTTTCTCGAGCTCTTCTATGCGCTCATCAATAAAGGCTCTCACGCCTTTCAAGAACTCGACGCGCGAGCGGGTGAGATGGTCAAAGAACTTTGATTTTTTCCCAAAGGCCTTTTCCAAGTCCCTGAAAAACCGGGCCGCCGGGCAATCAATGACTGTTTCTTCCTTCATTTTCTCTTTACCCATTTTTATCACCTCCGAAATAAACCTGGAGATACTGGTCATCAAGCCGCGCCCTCACTGACGGGGCGGCGGCTACCTGCCGGGGAAGCAGCAGGTGCATCTTGAAACTTCCCACCCGGACAATCAGCTCATCAGAGCTTCTGTTCAGCTCAATGTTCTGCTTGTCCACAAAAGGCAACTTCAGGCGCAGGTGATACTCACCATTTTTCTTGCTCAACTGGAAGGCCTGGCCCAGGAAAAAATGATCGAGGGGGTTTCTGTCACCGTACAGTGCGTCTGCGAGGCGGGTGAGGCGTGCCGGTCCCAGGACCTCATCCTGGAAAAGGTTCACCTGCAGAATAGGGACGGGCGTGAAGTATTCCTTTGCCTGTGACAGGTATTTTTCCTGGCTTTTCCTCCATCGGCTGAAATAGCGATCATTCACTTCCTCCGGAAATACCCTGTTCATAATGACGGCGTCAATATGCATCTTATAGAGATAAAAGTACATAAAAGCCCGCTGGGTCTCCTTCAGGACAATTTTTTCGGGATTGGTTACCAGACGCACAGAAGTGACCGCAGGATCTGTCAGGATTTGATCGACCCCTTGCAGACGCTGGAACAGGTGTTCAATGGCGTCAAAATAGTCATTGCCGGGAAGCGGGATGTCATATAATTTCTTGGCCACGGGACGGACATACCTGGCCACGGCCTTCTCAACCCGGAATATTTTCTTGATGTACCATTCCAGGGTCGTGGGAACACTGATGAAGCGAAGGGATTCCCCGGTCGGCGCGCAATCGAGGAGAATCACGTCATACTCTTGCTGCCGGACATACCGGTTAATGTAAAGGAGGAGACTGACCTCTTCCATTCCCGGCAAAACAGCCAGTTCTTCTGCCAGGATTTCATCAAGGCCGCTGGTGTTGAAAAGGGTTGAGACATACTTGTGGATAGCGCCCCAGTTGTTTTCGATCTCTTCCTGGATGTCCAGTTCCTGAATCCAGAGGTTTTCCGAAACGCTTACCGGCTTTCCCTTGTTGTGATCCAGGAGATCCCTGTCGAGATCAAAGATATCCGAGAGGCTGTGGGCCACATCAAGGGAAAGGATAATGGTGCGTTTTTTGAGGAGGGCGGCCTTCAATCCCGTTGCCGCCGCAACGCTCGTCTTCCCCACACCCCCTTTCCCGGCAAAAAAAATGATCCGCATCCCGTCCTCCCAATGAAAGCCTTGGTTTGTTCAATATGATAGCAAACTTCGGCGCCTTTTGAAACAGGTGATTTTACCTGCCGGTCCGCACTTCGTATTGTCGCCAATGCCCCGAATGCTTCAATGAGTGAAAAAAGCATTGCAATCCCGCCGACGGATGTCATAATCGCGCAATGGAAATCAAAAGAAAACCCTTCAGGGGATATGGTTTTATCTTGCTGGCCAATATTTGCTTTTCAATCGTGTACCTGGTTATTAAGGACGTCAAACCCAGAATGCAGTTTGAACAGTTCGTGTTCTATTGGTTCCTGTGCGGGAGTGTCTATTATCTCCTGCCCATGGTAAAGACTGATGAAATACGAATGCTCAAGATACCTCGACGCTTGATTCCAGTGACCGTCATGATGGGGGTGTTTGAGGTCACCGGAACGTTCCTTTTTTTCTACGTGATTCGCTTGATGAATCCCGCAGTGGTCTCTTTTTATGGGAATGTTTCCATCGTCATGACCACCACCATGGGAATCTTCTTCTTGAAAGAGCGCTTTACGGTCTTAGAAGCCTTGGGTGGAATTATCCTTGGGATTGGAATCGTTTTGATGACCTACAAGGCAGGGGAGACCGTCTTACTGGGTTTTCTGCTCATCATGCTTTCGTCCCTCCTCTTTTCTATCAATACCATCCTCATGAAAGTGACATTGAAGGAGATTCATCCCATAGCTTTTTCCACCTATCGTACCTTTTTGTTGTTTGCCGTTGCTTCTGCTGTTTTTCTTTTCAAGGCCGACAAAAGCCTTCCGGAGCTTTCTGTCTTTCTGGAAATCGCCGTCGGAGCATTCCTCGGCCCGTTTGCCGGTGTTTTCTTGCAAGTTTCAGGATTGCAGTACCTTGAGGCATCCAAGGCGTCTTTGGTGGGGGCAACAAAGCCGTTGATGGTTCTCATTGGATGTATCGTGTGGCTTGGTCAAATCCCGGGTCTCTCTCAATCCATAGGCGGTGGCATTGCCCTGGCGGGAATTGAACTGATGCTCTGGGGAAAATTCAAGCTTGAGAAAAACAAGAGCCGCGCAGCTAATGTTTGAAGGCGCGCTGCCCCGTGAAGACCATGGTGACCTGGGGATCGGCCTCATTGCAGGCCTGGATGGATTCAAAATCCCTCAGCGACCCTCCCGGTTGAACAATGGCCCGGATCCCCTCGCGGATCGCCACATCCACCCCGTCCCGGAAGGGGAAAAAGGCATCGGAGACCATTGTTGCTCCCATGAGGCCACCCTTGGCCTCCTTTGTTTTTTCGTCAATTTCCTGAAGGAGCGCACGATCTTTTTCGCCTTTTTCAACCAACAACTCCAGTTCCTTGTACGGAATACCGTGTGTTTTGAAACAGAGCGCGTCAGCGTATTTGGTGTATGCCTTGAAGATGGCGATCTCTGCGACCCCCACCCGGTCCTGCTCTCCGGTACCGATTCCTATGGTCACACCGTTCTTGACATAAATGACCGAGTTGGAAGTGACGCCCTGTTCCACCTGCCACCCGAAGAGCATGTCCGCATGGTCCTGTTCCGTTGGCGCCCTTTCGATAGTGTACGTTCTGCCCTGGTATGCACAAGCAGCCGGGATGAAGTCCTCGGCAGATTTTATGGCATTCAGGGGGGACTGTTGGGCGATGATGCCGCCATCCATGAGTGATTTGAAATCTACAAAGCGCAGGGTGTCGTAATCAGAA
>JAFDGR010000275.1 GCA_019309145.1 Deltaproteobacteria bacterium
ATTCTGGGCCTTGCTCCCAATGCGTCGCGCCTTTCCGTTCGCTTCTGGCATATTAGTACGGTGGAGGACATCATTTCCAAAATCGGACAGCATTTCAGGGATCTGTCTGTAATCAAAAATTACGATAACGACCCGGAATTTCCCGGACTATGGGAATTGATAAGGGAAACCGCGGTAATGAAGAAATCCGAAAATATCTCTCCCGTGCTTTCCGGATCGATGGTTCGTTCAATATTGACGGGGGCACCCTACCCACAGAGCCTGATGACCGCGGTAATTGGCCGCATACGTGCGGATCAGGAAATCAACTACTTGCGTACGGCAATTATCAAGGCGTGTCTTGTCCGGAAGTTTCGTATTAACCACATTCCAAAGGAGGTTCCGATGGCATTGGACAAAAAATCAAGTAGTGTTGCCTACAGGTTGGGACGGCTTTTCGCTGTGCTCGAAAAGGCCCAAAAAGATGCGGTTCCAGGTGCTAATACCACCATAAAGGACAGCTACTATGGTTCGGCATCTGCCACGCCTCGGACTGTTTTTCCCAGGTTACTCAGGCTTGCACAGCATCATGTACAGAAAGCCGAGTATGGGCGGGGCACAGACAAGATGATTGAAGAAATATTACATGATATCCGTGAATTTCCTGCCCACTTGAGTTTGGATAACCAAGGATTGTTTGCGATTGGATACTACCACCAACGAAAGGCACTTTACACAAAATCGAACAAAAAGGAGGATAATAACAATGAGTAATCCGATACAGAACCGCTACGAGTTTGTTTACCTTTTTGACGTGGAAAACGGCAACCCCAATGGTGATCCCGACGCAGGCAACATGCCCCGGATTGATCCCGAGACGAGTTATGGCCTTGTTACCGATGTGTGCCTGAAGCGGAAAATTCGAAATTTTGTGGAGATTGTCAATGGAAATCGGTCTCCTTATGAGATTTACATCAGGGAAAAGGCAATATTGAATCAGACACATCAAAGGGCACATGAAGCTGTTGGAGTAAAAGAGGCCAACAATGATAAGAAACGAAAAGGATCTGCTTCGGATGTGGAAAAGGCACGGGCCTGGATGTGCTCCAACTTTTTTGATGTCCGAACCTTCGGCGCTGTCATGTCATTAGGGATTAACTGCGGCCAGGTTCGTGGCCCAGTCCAGATTAATTTTGCCCGGAGCATCGAGTCCATCGTTCCGCTGGAGATCAGTATCACACGTATGGCCGTGGCAACGGAAAAAGAGGCTGAACAGCAGAGAGGCGACAATCGGACAATGGGACGCAAACATATCGTCCCTTATGCCCTTTACAGAGCTGAGGGCTATATTTCTGCCCACCTGGCTGCTCAAACTGGATTCTCGGAAGAAGATCTCGGATTGCTTTGGGATTCGCTGATCAATATGTTTGATCATGACCATTCTGCCGCACGAGGCAAAATGAACGCTAGAAAGTTGATCGTCTTCAAACATTCCTCCATGCTCGGCAATGCCCCTGCTCATAAGTTGTTTGAACTTGTTGAGGTAGCGCGTACGGAAAAGACGGACAGGCCTGCCCGCTCCTTCGCTGATTATGAGGTTATTATCAACAGAGCCGCTGTTCCCGCCAATGTGGAACTGATTGAAAAGCTTTAACTGGGCGCACAAAGGATGAACAATAGACGGTGGAATCAAACATCCGAGCCTTATCCCGGCCCACGGGCGATACCGTGATCTGAGGTCATATCAGGTGGCAGAGATTGTGTATGACGCCACGGTTGTGTTTTGTGACAGGTTGATTTCAAGGCGCTCCCGTACCCATGACCAGCTGGTTCAGGCGGCCCGCAGTGGTAAACAAAACATTGCCGAGGGATTGTATGGCTTCGGGTACTTCCAAGAAGACAGAATTGAAGCTAATTGGGGTGGCGCGGGCCAGCCTGGAGGAGCTTCTGCTTGATTTTGAAGATTATCTGCGGCAGAAGGGCCTCACTCCCTGGGAAAAAGACCACCCTAAAGCCAAGAAAGTTCGTGGGCTTTGCTACAGAAAAGATAGATCCTATAAGACATATAAGCCTTATATCGAGAGCGGTTTCCCCGAAACTGCCGCCAACACCATGATATGCCTGGTTCACCAGACCAACTACCTGCTTGACCGGCAGTTGAGGAGTTTGGAGAAGGAGTTCCTGGAAGAGGGAGGATTCACAGAAAGACTTTACCGTACACGGGTGAAAATGAGGGGCAGGCGCAAAGACAAATGAATTATACAGAAGACGACCTTCTTCCATTATCAGGCTTGCAGCACCTTGTTTTCTGTCAGCGTCAGTGCGCTTTGATACACGTTGAACAAGCGTGGGCTGAAAACAGGTTCACCGCGGAGGGCAGGGTACTGCATCAAAGGGTTCATGAGGCGGAACGCCAATCAAGGGGGGATATCAGGGTTGAATACAGCATGCCTCTGAGATCTCTGCGATTAGGGTTGATCGCCAAGGCCGACGCGGTAGAGTTCCACCGGAAGGCAGGACTGTCCGGGGCCGAATGGATACCTTTTCCTGTGGAATACAAGCGGGGGAGGCCTAAAAAGAGCAATGTGGACAAGGTCCAGCTCTGTGCACAGGCCCTCTGCCTGGAAGAGATGCTGAATGTGGAAGTCCAGTCCGGCGCGCTTTTCTACGGCAGGACAAGGCACCGGCTGGACGTTGATTTCGATGCTCGTCTGAGGTTTGAGACAGAGGAGACGGCCAGGCGGTTCCACGATCTCATGGAAGCAGGTGAAACGCCCAAGCCGGTTTATGGCAGGAAGTGCCGGGACTGCTCCATGAAAGGCCTTTGCCTTCCTGAAACCGTTGGAAGGGGTTGGTCAATAGAGAACTATCTTAAAGATTCATTGGGTTGAGCCATGAAAAGACACCTGAACACCCTCTTCGTCACGACGCAGGGCGCTTACCTGGCAAAGGAAGGGGAAGCCGTGCTGGTAAGGGTTGAGAAAAAGACCCTGCTGCGTGTCCCCGTTCATACCCTCGGAGGCATTGTCTGCTTTGGAAACGTCACGTGCAGTCCCTTCCTGTTGGGGTTTTGCGCTGAAAGGGGCGTAGGAGTGAGCTTCCTGTCAGAGTACGGTCGGTTCCTGGCACGGGTCCAGGGGCCGGTATCAGGCAATGTGCTTTTGCGAAGGGAGCAGTACCGCCGCGCAGATGATATGGATATATCCGCCCGGATAGCCAGGTCCGTGTTGACAGGGAAGCTTGCCAACTGCCGGACCGTACTGAGGAGGGCCCTGAGGGATCATCCGGAAAAACTTAACGGCTCTGCTGTTGAGGAGTCTGTCACGAAACTAGGACATTCCCTGCAGAGTCTCCAATCCGGGCCGCCGCTCAACACCCTGCGGGGGATTGAGGGGGAGGCGGCCCATACATATTTCAGGGTCTTTGATCACCTGATTGTCTCCCAAAAGAAGGCCTTTGTTTTCAGGGAGAGGAACAGACGTCCACCACTGGACAGGGTTAACTGCCTTTTATCCTTCATCTACACCCTTCTAATGCATGATGTGCGGTCAGCCCTTGAGACGGTAGGGCTGGATCCGACGGTGGGGTTCCTCCATAGAGACCGGCCGGGCCGACCTGGGCTGGCCCTTGACATAATGGAAGAGTTTCGTCCTTTTCTGGCGGATCGTCTTACCCTTTCACTCATAAATCTGAACCAGGTTCAGGAAAAGGGGTTTAATTCCAGCGAATCCGGGGCTGTGCTTATGAACGACGAGACGCTAAAAACCGTGCTTGTTGCCTACCAGAACAGAAAGCAGGATGAGATATTCCATCCTTTTCTGGAGGAGAAAGTGACTATCGGGCTTTTGTTTCACATACAGGCCCTGTTGCTGGCCCGGTTCCTCAGGGGTGATCTGGACGGTTATCCCTGTTTCATCTGGAAATAGAGGTAA
>JAFDGR010000276.1 GCA_019309145.1 Deltaproteobacteria bacterium
CCCAGACCCACCAGGATCACCACAAACCAGGCCATGTAAAGGGGTTCCAGGCCTACCGTGGGATAGGAAGGATACATGAACAGCAGGCTCGCCCCTGCCACCGCTGCCATGGCGCAGCCGATGGCCATGGTAAGAACCATAATCCAGTCCAGGCCGATCCCCACCATCAGGGCCCCCATCTCGTCCTGGGCCACGGCCCGGATGGCCTGTCCCGTGCGGCTGTACTTCATAAATGCCCAGAACCCGATGACAATCACCAATGCCAGGATAAACGCCATCACCCGGTCAATGGACATAAAAACATCTGCTATGGATACAACACCGGGCCAATAGCGCGTTATGCCCTTGAAATCCGCGCCGAAGAGCAATTGATGAGCATTCACCAAAATCACGCTGATCCCCACGGTCAGCAGGAAGGAATTCATGACCCAGTTCGCCCTGCTTCTTTTTCTCAGGGGATTAAAACAGACGCGTTCGGTGATAGCACCTGCTACACCGCCGACCAGGGCCGCAAAAATTATTGCAATGAACGGTGCTACCAAAGCCAAGAAAGCATTTGGATGGGCATTTAAATAAGTGTGCAAGGGCTTTATCACATAGTAAGCCGACAGTCCGCCGATCATAAAATACTCACCGTGGGCAAACTGGGCAATATTCAAAACGCCCAAGATGATGGCAAGCCCCATGGCAACAAGCCCCAGCATGCCCCCTGTAACAACGGTATTTACCAGGATATAGGGACCGCGATCCCAGGTACCTACGATCAGAAGAATAATGGCAATGATCACTGTTATCCCGCCCGCGGATTTCAACCACTCAAAGACACTCTTGAAAAATGACTTCACCATCTCATCTGCCCTCCATCTCACCCAAGACTAAACGCCCAGAAAAACCTTCCGCACATGTGCGTCACCGGCCAATTCTTCACTCGGTCCCTCCAGCTCAATACGGCCATTTTCAAGGACATAGCCTCGATCAGTTACCGAGAGGGTCTTGGTCACATTCTGCTCCACCACCAGGATGGTCTTCCCTTCTTTCCTGAGGGTATTCAGGGAGTCGAAAACCTGATCCGTCAACTGGGGTGCCAGACCAAAGGAGGGCTCATCCACAAGAAGGAGTTTGGGGTCAGCCATTAAAGCCCGTCCGATCCCCAGCATTTTTCGCTCTCCGCCACTCAGGGTCCCGGCCAGTTGGTTCCGCCGTTCCTCCAGCCTGGGAAACAGACCATAGGCAAACTTCAGGAGCCTATTCTTGGCACTCTTCTCCCGCACCGTGTAGGCCCCCATCATCATATTTTCAAGCACCGTCATATTGGTGAACAGGTTCATTTCTTCCGAAATATAGCTGATACCGAGGCGCGTTACCCTGTTTCCGGGTCGGCCCCCGATATCTTCACCGTTAAAAAGAATCTGTCCACTCATGGGCTTGACAATACCGGCGACGGTCTTCAAAGTGGTACTCTTTCCGGCACCGTTGGGTCCGATGAGAGAGACGTACTCAGCTTTATCGATCTTGAGAGATACATCCCTCAAGATTTGGAGAAAGCCATACCCTGCATTAAGGTTGTTTATTTCTAACAACACTTTTTGCCTCCATTCGGTTATGCGGTAAGATCAAAAATGTCACGGGCCGGAACCGAAAATGACGTCCGGTAATGCTCTGCAGGGGCATCCCTAGTGCGCCTTCCCGAGATAGGCTTCAGCAACCTTTGGATCCTGTGCCACTTCTTTTGTCGGTCCTTCCGCGATCTTTAGCCCGAACTGAATAACCACCAACCGGTCACACACGTTCATGATCAGTTGCATAATATGCTCTACCATCAGGATCGTCACCCCGGTATCCTGGATCTTCCGGATGATCTTGATGATGTCCTTCAGTTCCCCTTCAGTCAGACCCGCTGCGAGTTCATCCAGGAACAGGAGCCTGGGCGCGGATGCAAGGGCCCTGGCCAGGTCGAGCCGCTTCAGTTGAACTGTATTCAGATTCTCTGAGACCGTCTCTTCAGGTTCCGGAAATTCCACAAACTTCAGCATCTCACGGCTGTGGGCCGCAGGATCCTCTACTTTCCCTTTCCGGTTCCCGAAAATCGTGGCGGTCATGACATTCTCGAGGGCGGTCATCTTGGGAAAAGGTCGGGGAATCTGGAAGGTCCGGGAGAGCCCCCGGTGACACATCTTTTCCGGGGCAAGGCCGGTCGTGTCCTCACCGAAAACCTTTACCCTTCCTGAGGTAGGTGGATTCAATCCGGCAATGGCGTTCAGGAGGGTTGTCTTCCCGGCGCCGTTCGGCCCGATGAGGCCCACAATCTCTCCTTCGTCCACATGCATCGACACCTTGTTAACAGCCGTCAGTCCCCCAAACTGCTTGGTCACTTCGATTGTTTCTAGTAGGCTCATTGGTATCACCGATGGTTAGAGTTTCGCGGGGATTGATGGGCAAGGATACCGTCCAGATCGAACGGTACTCCTGTGCCCATCTCTTATCACAGGTACCGCAGGGCTGGTTTGCCCTACCCCACGGTTATCATCCTGATCTTACATCGGCGGAGTGAAGGCTTTTTCCTTCATGGACTCCGGAAAGATGATCGAGCTTTTCCCGTTCTCATACTGGATCACCGGGAAAAAGTAGTGCTCCGTGTCCACAACCGGGTCCTGATTAGTTTTCGGGGTCCACTTGTACTCTTTCATCAGGATGGACCCTTCAGCGGCGGTATAGGTCAATTTGCCGGTGTTCACCTCGTCTACAACAACCTTATGGATGTCCTCGCTGGTTATCTTGCCGTACTTTTCCAGGGTCCGCTTTAGGACCTTTATGAAAAAGTTGAATCCATCATAGGACAGCCCGGATGCCGGTGCAGAGGGGGCATACCCGAACCTGGCCTGCTTGGCCTTGGCAAATGCCTTGGCAGCTTGGGAGCCGAATTGGGCTTGGACATCGATCACGCCGTTAGAGGCCTTGCCGGTCAACTTGTACCACTCACCAACCCAGGACAGGCCATTGGCAAAGAGCAGCGCCTTGACTCCCACCTCTCGAAACTGCTTTACGAGACCGGTCATGGACGGAGCCGAAGTGGTCGTTCCCCCGACAAAACTCACACCGGCCTTCTTGTACTTGGAAAGCAACGGATAAAAATCGGTCTGGGTCAGAGCAAAGTAATCCTCGTAGACGATCTCCCAGCCACCTGCCTTGAGGGCTGCTTTGAGGTTTTCACCGGCATTTCGGCCCCAGTCCGTGTCCTCGCCGAAGATAGCCGCTTTCTTGTTTTTGGGTTTCCAAATCCCATTCTTGATAGCATAATTCATGAATGCGACCGATTGGCCGGCCTCGAGTTTGCCTGGAACCGGCCAGGCCTTGGCACTCCAGTAGCTGTATTTTTCGGGATTCGATTGCCATTTTGTGACAACCAGTTGGGCCGCGCCCATGCCAAACAGCCACGGCACTTTGTACTGGGCTGCCAGATCCATACAGGCTATGGCCACGGAGCTGTGCCAGTTGATACACCCGGCCACGATTCCTTTGCGCTCGCAGGCCTCGGCAAAGGCGTTGGTCGCCTTGGCCGGGTCAGACTGGGAGTCCACCCAGACCGGCACAATCTTGTAGGGGCCCACTTTGCCGCCAATCTTATCCAGGGCCATCTTCACAGAGTCCTTGAACTCCTTGCCCGCTTTGGCCGACGGTCCGGTGAAGGGGCCCATGACTCCCACTTTCAACACCTTCTCCGCAGCCCCTGCAAAAGAGGTGAAAAGGAACAGTGAAGCAACAACTGTAATGATCACCAATAAACGTATTCTTCCGGTCATGTCTTCCTCCTTATCAAATACCATCCGGTATTCCTCTAAAAGCTTGATTCAATGATGATTGCCTTCCTCGGTGCCGCAATTCCACCTGCCTGAAAATTCCCTAATGGAT
>JAFDGR010000277.1 GCA_019309145.1 Deltaproteobacteria bacterium
AAAACCAAGGAAGAGTCTGTCAAAAAGATTGAAATTAAAACGGCCTAGCGGGACCGGTCTCTGAAGACCGTCGAACAGGGCAAAGCGGGCGAAAGGGCCCGCTTTTTTTGTGCCAAAAGACCTTTTTCTCTATCGCTTGATGCGTCTAAACCTCTCCTCTGTGCCTTTCATATCGTCCAAGGCTTTTTCCTCAGCCTTTTTTCTGACAAATGTCAGCAACTCTTCCGGCGTACTGAAGAAGTTGTTTTTGAATATTTTTTCATCCATGATCTGGTAGAGAAGCTGATCATCCATGATCGAGTATTTCACAAGATACCACTTTTCTCCCTTCCTGCTCCCGGTCTCGACCACTTTTCTCCCTTCCTGCTCCCGGTCTCGATCTCCTGCACGTTCAGGAAACGGTATTCCCCGACAATCGTGCTGAACGCCCGCATCATGGGGCTTTCTTTTTCCCCTTCCTTTTCAGCAGTGATCAGATATTCATGATCATTAAACTGGCTGATGACCATACAGTGAGACTTCTCGTCTTCTCCAGAGCAACTTTCCCATCTCCCCAATAATTGGTCATCTATTGTTGCCGTATCGCTCCGCCCTAAAGGGAAAATGGACTCATAGGGACACCCGGAGAAAAAAAGTGCCACCATGAGCAGGAGGCCCGCCCAGGCACACTGTTTCGTCCTTACCTTCAATGGTTTTTTCATGATTGCACAACACTCCTTTCCCGATCCGGTAACGGCTGCAAGAGGCGCTCTCTTTCCCTTTTTCCTCACACCGGCTTTTTCGACCTATGGCTTACGGAGGGCCTTCAGCGATAATACACCTGCTGATTCAAAAGGAATCGTTGAACCGAGGAGCCTGTTCCCTTCCAAGCGCAGCCGTCCCTTGAGCCTATACGTGAGGTTCTCTTTGCCTTGCAGTCCGACGATCCCCCTGATCACTTTAAAGACGGATGAATAGACCACCACCGGTATGACGCCGGTTCCATAAGGAGGGATCACCTTCTTCGCATTGGCCACGCCGGATGCGAAACGTTTGCCGTTCAATTCCAGATTACAATTCAACCCCTTTATGTCAAGAGGAACATCATTGGGATTGATCAGCCGGAGATCGATCTTGAGCACCGTTTCAAACGCTTTGACTTCCTGCACCTGGATATTCGCGACGTTGATACCCGGGGGCTCCAAACGCTTCCCCAGGCCTGCGCATCCGAAGAAAAAAAGCATCAACACGAACAAAAGCAGGAGACTGCCCAGCCTTATCGCTCTTTTAAGAACTTCCATCTTATCCTCCCTCATACATGGTGGACACCCTTGCAATAGCGATCCTCTCTCCGCGCCATCGAATGGATGACCCCTTCTCTATTTGGCACCCCGGGACCTCAATAACTCCACGACGGCTTGACGTTCCTTTTTCTGTGCAGGTTTTTCAGGGCGCCGTGGCTTGGTCAGGGCCATGCTCAAGGCCGTCTGTCCCTTGATGGTCCTCGCGTTCACGTCTGCCCCGTGGTCCAGAAAAAACTTGAGCGGATCCAACCAGCCCTTTTTGGCATAAAACATTATGAGCGTTGATTTTTCCTGAGTAGTGTAAGAATCAGGGCTGGCTCCCTTGGCAAACAGAAACTCCAGCATTTTCTTCGCTTCAGGAAGGAGCTTGCCCTTTTTGGTCTTAAAGCCAATTTTCCAAATAGGAGTATTTTCGTCAACCGTGATGCCCGCCTCCACAAGAATTGGTACCACCTGCTGCCAGTGGCGGCTGTTGCTCATGCCCACAGACAGCGCATCGTCACCACGACGTGTCCTGTAATTTAAATTGGCCCCACGGGAGATAAGCATCTTGACCATCTCTGCAGTACCCAGGTTAGCCGCCTTCATCAGGAGGGTCCCGCCATAGAGCATGGAGTTGATGTTCATGCCTTTATCCAATTCGGATTCTACTACTGCGACATCGTTGGCGTTGATGGCCTTTATGATCTTTCTGGCCTGTTTTCTGGAAAGCCGGGGACCGGGTTGCTTCTGCGGGACAGCCTTCGTCACTGATTTCTTGCCCTGCTTTGAGGATGCAGTCCTGATGATTTTCGGTGCTCGTTTTGACTTGAGGGATTTTCCCGGTGCCGGCTGTTCAATCCTGACCTTCACCCCACCGCCCTTGGCCACGGCGATTTCAAGCGTCTTGATGCCTTTTGCAGCGGGATATTCCCAGGTCTTGCTCTGACCGTTCGGAAGCACGGCTTCGACTTCGTCGACCTTGTTCTTGTAGTCGCCCTTGTAGAATTTGACCTTAATCCTGGATTTCGTGCTGTCCTGGCTGTCACTGGTGATGATAAGCCGGAATTGACGCTTGGGGTCCACGAATTTCCCTTGGGTGAACTTTCGGAGGCCGGTCGTGATGAAAAACGTTTTAATTTTGTCTTTTGCGAAGGCGGATTGTTCATTCATAATGTGAGCGAGAATTTTCCCTTTCTCGACCCGAATCGCGATCTCATCGGCCTTGTTTTGCAGACCAAGAAGGGGTTTCTCCCGTTGCCCCTTGTGGCGTAAGGAATAGGTCTCCTTGATGTCCATTTTTATGGGCCGGCCGTTGCGAAAGGCCTTGATGGTGAAGACGGACTCATCCTTCACCAGGTTCTCAAACCTGAATCTGACCGATTTTTTTGGATCGACTTTGACCCGAATCTCACCGCCTTTCTCTATTCTCCGGGCCCAAGGGGCCTCGCCCTTGACCGATGTTGTAATGACGGGCAGTGCCGCCTCCTCCCTCTCTCTTTTTTTCGCACGATCCTCCTGTTTGTTGTATCCAGCCGGGACCCGGAATCGGGCCTCATCTATCGGGCCTTCCTTGATATTCTTCAGCTCCACGAATGACTGCTTTTTATCGTGCAGGGAAATCTTCAAGGCAAAATTGAGCTTTTTGGCCTTCCAGACAGTCATCAGCTCCTTGTTGTCACTTTCAAGTTTGAACTTGGTGCACTCATATCCGCTTATCATTTCTTTGCCCAGCAACGTCTTCTTGAACTTGGTCTCCATATATCTGGCGCTTTGGAAAGGGTCATTCATCAAGCTGAGCATGCCGGTACTTGGCGTTTCCATATATCTCTTTTCCGCGGGATCCAAGACAATAGTCAAATCAGCCTTCTGGTCGACGATGATGAACATCCGGCGGCCGTTGGCATCCCGCTGTTCAACACGGTATTTCCCGCCCTTGACAAATATCCTTCCTGTGAGTGCCCTCCCTTGGAGCCGCTGGTTTATATCCGCGGAAAATTCCGCGGCCCTTAACGGAGCGGAACAGAAAGCTGCTCCCAATACCATGGTGAACAACATCATCGCTACAGCAAAAATCTTTTTTCGCATGTGTGCCTCCCTCAAATCGGCTCCCCTCTTTTTCGAGGAACAACCATCCGGTTAAATTTACTGCGCAACCCTTCCAAGAATACCGCAAACCTCATAGGAGCAGAAATTCATCCGCTCATTTTGTAATTTGTGAACAACGCTGGCCCTTTACAAGCCCTTCGGCTGCATACGCTCGTTACCCTGCTTCCCCCACTTCTGTATCGCCACCCGGAGTTCCTTGAACAGCCGGGCAAACTCCGGCAACTGATAATGCGCGTTGAGTCCACTGGGATTCGGGAGCACCCAGAGACGCACGCCGGCCAGCGTCTCCTCTTGCAGCCCCAGAGCACTCTTACGCTGACGGAAAGCGGTCCGATAGGCACCGATGCCGAGCACCGCCACGCAACGAGGCTGGACTTCGCCGATTTTCCTGCTCAGGTCATCGCGCCCCTGCCGGAGCTCGTCGCGTGACAAGTCGGATGCCGCTGCCGTGGCTCGTGGTACCAGATTCGTCAGACCGCAACCGTACGCCAACAGCCTCTGTTGCGCAGACGGTTCAAGCAACTCATCCGTGAACCCAGAGTCGTGAAGTGCTTTCCAGAAACGGTTGCCGGGCCGAGCGAAGTGACATCCGACCGCCGCCGAATACAGCCCCGGATTGATGCCACAGAAAACAACGTCAAGATCCGGCCCCAGGATATCCGGCAGGAACTTGCCGCGGGCCGCCTGAATCTTGTCAAGCGATGGCTTGCATTTGCTCATGTTGTTCATCGAAGGGACGTTGGATTTCTTTCGCACCCCACTGTTGACCACAGAGTCCAATTTTCCCGT
>JAFDGR010000047.1 GCA_019309145.1 Deltaproteobacteria bacterium
CGCTATTCGCAGGTGTTTGGCTGCAAACAGCACTATGACGCTCCAGGACAACGTTGATATTCGATACATGCGGCAGGCACTTCGCATGGCACGGAAGGGCCTGGGACGCACCTCGCCCAACCCGGTGGTGGGAGCGATCATTATAAGAGGTGAAAAGTTTCTTTCCAGGGGCTATTACCACAGGGCGGGAGGACCCCATGCGGAGATAGAGGTTCTCAATAAACTCCAGGGGAAGGCCTCCGGCGCGACCATGTACGTGACCCTGGAACCGTGCAATCATGCGGGCCGAACACCACCCTGCACCGAGGCGATCCTTGGAAGCGGGATCAAAAGAGTGGTGATCGGGATGAAGGACCCGAACCCCGGGGTGAAAGGTGGAGGGGCGGCGTTCCTGGCCGAACATCGCATTGAGGTGAAACTTGGTGTTCTGGAGTCCGAATGCCGCGAGCTAAACGAGGGCTTTGTGAAATATGTCTCCACCGGGAGGCCTTTTGTGATGGTCAAATCCGCCCAGACATTAGACGGATGGACCGCCACGAGCGGCGGAGATTCAAAGTGGATTACCAATGATCGATCGAGGGAATATGTTCATCAGTTGAGAGACCAGGTGGACGCGATCATGGTGGGGGTAGGGACGATCCTTGCCGATGATCCTCAATTGACCTGCCGGCTGAAGCGTGGTAAAGGGAAGGACCCTTTGAGAATCGTGGTCGACACCCATTTGCGAACGCCGGTCAATGCGCGTATACTGACACAGGATTCCCCTGCCGGGACCGTTTTGGTGGTGGGATCCCGGGTGAAGAAAAGCACTATCCGCGATTTTGAGAAAGGGAAAAATGAGGTCGTCCTCTGCCCGTCGAAGCATGGCAGAATTGACCTGGAGTTCCTGCTGGATATCCTGGGCAAGAGAATGATTACCAGGCTGCTCGTGGAGGGGGGAGCAGGTATTGTCGGTTCGCTCCTGCGCCGAAAGCTTATTGACAAGTTTTACATCTTTAAGGCGCCCGTGTTGCTCGGCGGGGGAGATGGGAAACCCATGGCCGAAGGTCCGGGCTCGCGGATGATGAAAGAGAGTGTGCCACTGAGAAATATCCGGGTGAGGCGCTTCGGTGATGATATCCTCGTGGTGGGATATCCGGATTACGATGCCTAGGCCTTCATTGAACTGTTGCAATGAAAGGTTTTGCTGGAGATGTTTACCGGTCTGATACAGGGGAAAGGCACCATACAGTCCATTGGGCGGTCCGGGGGAGACATGAAGATGACCATTTCTCCCCTGTTTTCCATGGATGACTGTGCCCTGGGGGAGAGTATTGCGGTAAACGGGGTCTGTTTAACCGTCACAGGGATTGGCCCGGACGGCTTCAGCGTGGATGTGTCCGGAGAAACCCTGTCCCGAAGCACGCTGGGTTTCCTGAGAGAGAAAGAAGAGGTCAATCTCGAAAGGGCACTTCGACTCTCTGACCGGCTGGGAGGACACTTGGTGGCCGGTCACGTGGACGGAATGGGAAAGATTACCAGGAAGGAACAGAGGGACCGTTCCTGGTTTTTCAGAATCCAGATTGAAAGGGCGCTTGCCCGCTATACCATTGAAAAGGGTTCCATAGCGGTGGACGGTATCAGCCTGACTATCAATCGATGCGGAGAAACATTTGTTGAGGTAAATATTATCCCGGAAACAGCAAAACAAACGACTATTCTCAATAAACGGACGGGAGATCCGGTCAATATAGAGGTGGACCTGATCGGGAAGTATGTTGAGAAGTTTTTTCAGAATAAACAATCTCCTCCAAAGGGAGAGGCATCCTCCGGCATCACCGGAGAAATGCTGACAAAATACGGGTTTGGTGAATAAGATGGCAATTGCAAACATTGAAGACGTCCTGGAAGATATGAGACAGGGCAAAATGGTTATCCTGGTTGATGATGAGGACCGGGAAAATGAGGGAGATCTTACGATCGCCGCCGAGAAAGTAACCCCGGAAGCGATCAATTTTATGGCCCGTTTTGGACGAGGGTTAATCTGTCTGGCCCTGCATCCGGAAATCGTGGAAAGACTGCAGCTTCCATTGATGGTGTACGACAATCGCTCCCGGTTCAAAACGGCCTTTACCGTTTCCATTGAGGCACGGTGCGGGGTGACGACCGGCATATCAGCGGCCGACAGGGCCCAAACCATATTGACGGCGGTGCGGGATGACGCCCGACCGGAAGACCTTGTCCAGCCCGGGCATGTATTTCCTCTCAGGGCGCGGAGAGGAGGGGTTCTCTTCAGAACAGGGCAAACAGAAGGATCGGTGGATCTCGCCAGGCTCGCCGGCCTGAAGCCCGCTGCGGTGATTTGCGAGATCATGAAAGATGACGGCACCATGGCGAGGTTGCCTGATCTGGAGAAATTTGCAAAAGAGCACGATATGAAGATCGCTTCGGTGGCGGATATCATTGAATACCGCATGCGAACCGAGTCCTTTGTCCATAAGGCTGCCGAGACCGTGTTGCCCACTCCTTTCGGGGAGTTTAAGGCGGTCGCTTTTGTCAATGATATTGATGACTACGAGCATTTGGCACTGGTGAAGGGTGATATCAGCCCGGAAAAAGATGTGCTGGTGCGAGTCCATTCAGAGTGCCTTACCGGGGATGTGTTCGGTTCTTATCGATGTGATTGTGGTGAGCAGCTCAAGAAGGCCATGGAGGTGATTCAGCAGCATGGGCTCGGGGTCCTGCTGTATCTCCAGCAGGAGGGCAGGGGGATCGGCCTTGCCAACAAACTGAAGGCCTACGCGCTCCAGGACAAGGGATTTGATACGGTCGAAGCAAATGAGGAACTGGGGTTTGCGCCTGATCTGAGAAACTATGGTGTTGGTGCGCAGATACTGGTGGCACTTGGTGTAAGAAAAATGAAGCTGCTGACCAACAATCCAAAAAAGATTATCGGTCTTGAAGGCTATGGACTGGAGGTAACGGGAAGGGTTCCCATTGAGATAGAGCCAAGGCCGGAGAACAAGAAGTACCTCTTAACCAAGTGCCAGAAGCTGGGGCATCTGATGAATATTATTGAGGAAAAATAATGGATGAGCACTCGTCAGATTTTGGGGTGCGTTTGCGCTCGATTTATTGGGTAGAGCGGTACTGAACACGGAGGGATGGAACATGCCAAAGGTTCTTGAAGGAAAATTATCAGCTGCAGGTTTGCGTTTTGCAATCATCGTGAGCCGATTTAATGATTTTATCAGCTCCAGGCTTGTGGAAGGAGCAATGGATGCCCTGATCCGACACGGCGCCGATGAAAAAGAGGTTACCCTGCTGAAAGTACCAGGTGCCTTTGAAATACCGCTGGTAGCAAAGAAGCTTGCACAAAGCGGGAAATATGATGCAGTGGTCTGTCTTGGAGCGGTGATCAGGGGCGCTACTCCGCATTTTGAATATGTCGCGGCCGAGGTTTCCAAGGGAATCGCGTCGGTAGCACTGGAAAGCAACATACCCGTGACGTTTGGTGTCCTGACCACTGACAACCTGGAGCAGGCTATTGAACGTGCCGGATCCAAAGCGGGCAATAAGGGGTATGAGGCTGCGGTGGCTGCCATGGAAATGGCAAATCTTTTTCGAGAGTTGACCTGAATCGCGGTATGACCCGGGCAGTTCAATCCTCTCGACCCGGTTAGAAGACATGGGGAGTCGCAGGAAAGCACGGGAATTGGCTGTTCAGGTCCTTTTCTGCCTGGAGTTTCTCCGGGAAGACGTTCCGGCGGTCTTTGATCTTGTGTGTGAAAATTTCCCGGGCAAAAAAGCCCCGCGCGCGTTTGCGCGGGACCTGGTGCTCGGCACCTGTGAAAAAAAGACGGAAATAGATGGCATGATCAGGCGGTCATCCAGGAATTGGCGGCTGGAAAGGATGTCCCGGCTTGATCGTTCCATTCTGCGTCTGGCGGTTTTCGAAATCCTCTACAGAGAGGATATTCCTCCAAAGGTGTCAATCGATGAGGCTGTTGAACTTGGAAAGCGATTCGGGAATGTGGAATCAGGAAAGTTCATCAACGGTGTTCTGGATGATATCTACAACACGCTGCGGAGGAAAACGAGTACCCAATAATCTCTAGGCCTGAAAACGATCTGCGCTGCGAGAGCCATCACCGCGCTCGTTTTTTCCGGGTCTGTTCTGATTCTACTGCGATGAAACTAGATCTCCGGTTCGTGGAAGTCTCTCTGGAAGACCTGTGGTGCGAGGCTGTGGCAGCCTTGGTCTTCGAGGAGCCTTATGATTCACAAGGGACCATTTTTACCCTTAATACCCGAACGGGCGGGTATCTTTCCCTTCTGAGGGAATCAGGATTCTTTCAAGGTTCTCTCGGGAGCACGATTCTGCTGGCATCTGAGGGAAGAGTCAAGGCGGACAAGATTGTCCTGAAAGGCCTCGGTCCAAAGGCAGATTGTTCACCGGAGGCCTTTGTGCGATGTGTTGAGGAACTGGGGGACTCTCTCGCGAGGCTCAAGGTTCGTGATCTGGCCGTCTGGATTCCACTCCCGCAGAATCTGGAGAGGGATCCGTCCGGTTTTTTTTGCGATGCATGCATGACATTGCTGCGTTCCTACGAAAAAAGGTACGGGATGGATCCCGGATTCTATCTCAAGACGGTTTTTTCTTTTCCCCATGAGTTACTTGGATTCATGGAAGATATCGCGGGAAGTCTGAAGAACGCGTTTCGTCATCTGGAGGGTTGCTCTGTTATTACCGTTGAAAAAGAGCAATGAGAACGAGCCGGTTGAAAGGAGGAAGGATCAAGAGATCATGAAGTATCACCCCCAACAAATAGAAGAGAAATGGCAGGAAATCTGGGCACGTGAAAAACTGTTTCAGGTGTCGGAAGATCCGGGAAAGGAAAAATACTATCTCCTGGAGATGTTTCCATACCCATCGGGAAAGATCCATATGGGTCATGTGCGCAACTATACCATCGGGGACGTGGTGGCAAGATACATGAGGATGCGCGGCAAGAACGTGCTCCATCCCATGGGGTGGGACGCCTTTGGCATGCCCGCGGAAAATGCGGCCATTGAAAACAAGACCCACCCTGCTCAATGGACGTATGAAAACATTGAAGCCATGAAGACCCAGCTCATGCGGATGGGGTTCAGTTATGACTGGGAGCGCGAGTTGGCCACGTGCGACCCTGCATACTATCGATGGGAGCAGCTCGTTTTTCTCAAGATGTATGAAAAAGGCCTCGCGTACAAGAAGAGAACCCATGTGAACTGGTGTGAGAAATGCCAGAGTGTCCTCGCCAATGAACAGGTGGAAAACGGTTGTTGCTGGCGTCATACTGATGAGGAAGTGACCATCAAGGAAATGGACAGCTGGTTTCTGAAAATCACTGATTACGCCGAGGAGATCCTGGAGTATTGCGAGAAACTGCCGGGATGGCCTGACCGGGTCTTGACTATGCAGCGTAATTGGATAGGAAAAAGTTTTGGGGCCATTATTCGATTCCCACTGGTGGCGTCTGATCAGGTCATTGAGGTCTTTACAACCAGGCAGGATACCCTCTACGGGGCCACATTTCTTTGCTTTGCCCCGGAGCACCCCATGATCCGTGACCTGGTAAAGGGCTTGCCGGAAGAAAAGGACGTGACCGCGTTTATTGAGAAGACCCTGAAAATGGACAGCTATATGCGAACCGCCGACTTTACGGTGAAGGAAGGTGTATTTACCGGGAGATACTGCCTGAACCCCATGACAGATGAACAGATTCCCATTTACGTGGCCAATTTTGTGCTCGCGGAATACGGTACCGGTGCAATCATGGCAGTTCCCACGCATGATCAGCGTGATTTTGAGTTTGCCAAGAAGTATAATCTGCCACTCAGGGTCGTGATTCGGCCTCCGGAGCAGGATCTCCATGAAGATGAGATGACCGAGGCCTATGTGGAAGAAGGGATCCTGGTGAACAGTGGCCCGTTCAACGGCCGGCGAAATCTCGAAGCCCTTGATGAAATTGCTGAATACCTAGAGTCAAAGGGCCTGGGATACAAAACAGTGAATTACCGGCTGAGGGACTGGGGAATCTCACGGCAGCGTTACTGGGGGGCGCCGATCCCTATTGTATACTGTGACCGTTGCGGGGTGGTACCCGTTCCCGAGGAGGACCTGCCCGTGGTTCTTCCACTGGATCTCGACATGCGGCCCAACGGTGGTTCCCCACTGCCCTTCGAGACCTCTTTCTACAAGACGGTTTGTCCGAAGTGCGGGAGAGAGGCAAAGAGAGAAACGGATACCATGGATACTTTTGTGGAATCCTCGTGGTATTTTGACCGGTATGCATGCCCTGATTACGCCGACGGGCCGCTCGACAGGAAACGGGTAGATTACTGGATGCCGGTAGACCAATATATCGGTGGTATTGAGCACGCTATTCTTCATCTGCTTTACTCCAGGTTCTATACGCGTGTCCTGCGTGATCTTGATTATCTGAATGTGAGCGAACCTTTTACCAATCTCCTCACCCAGGGAATGGTTTGCAAGGAAACCCAGGAATGTCCCAAGCACGGGTACCTCTTTCCCCAGGAGGTGGAAGACGGGCGGTGCGCACGGTGCGGTTCGCGGGTTATCATCGGGAAAACGGTCAAGATGTCCAAGTCCAAGAAGAACGTGGTGGACCCACAGGCCCTTATTAATGCCTATGGTGCGGACACGGTGAGGATGTTTTGCCTGTTCGCGTCTCCCCCTGAAAAAGACCTCGAATGGAGCAATCAGGGCGTCGAAGGGGCTTTCCGGTTTCTGAACCGGGTTTGGCGTCTGGTCGTGGACAACCTGGAACAGATCAAGGCGGTGAGGGCGTTTGAGGGGGAAGGCGACCTTCCGGAAGATTTAAAGAAGATCTACAGGAAGGTCCATCAAACCATCAAGAAAGTAACGAGTGATATTGAAGGCCGTTTTCATTTCAATACGGCCATTTCCGCGGTCATGGAACTGGTGAACGAGGTTTATCAACTCCTCGGCACGGAGAACAGGGGCCGGGACGAACAGACTTTTTCCGTCCTGCGGGAAGCGGTGGAAGCGATCATTATTCTGCTCTCGCCCGTGGTGCCTCACATTACCGAGGAGTTGTGGCAAATGATTGGTCAACAGGAAAGCATCCTCAAAACACCGTGGCCTGCGCACAGGGAAGAGGCGTTGAGCGTTGAGAGCAGGCTGGTGGTTTTGCAGGTGAATGGAAAAGTGAGAAGCAGAATTGAAGTCCCTGTGACATTCGGAGATGATGATCTTGAGAAGGCGGCCCTTGCGGATGAACGGGTACAGCGGTTCCTTGAAGGAAAGCAGGTCAAGAAGGTGATCGTGGTCAAAGGGAAACTGGTCAACGTGGTGGCATGAAAAGGAAGAATAACGTGGGGCAGAAACTGAAAAAGCGGTATGGGTTGGCTATTCTGTTGCTGGTTTTTCTCGCCTTGGGTGGGAATTCGTGCGGTTACCATTTTCAACAGACGGGAAAGCCGCACGGCTTGGAGATAGGGAGTATCGCCATACCCATGGTGAAAAGTCCGGCCTCGACCCTGGGCTTTGAGGGGACGTTCACCCGGATCATCCGGGAAGAATTTATAGACCATTCCGGCCTGGCCGTGGTTCCAAAGGAGCAGGCCGACGCGGTTCTAGAGATGCGGATAGCGCGTATTGGAAGCGATCCCCTGACCTATGAGGTGACCCAGACCAGCGTTCAGGGCCGGACGGTCAATTATGAGGCGACCAGCAGCAGGTGGCTGTGGGTAACTTTGGACGCCCGACTGATCGATCGCGCATCCGGACGGATCCTCTGGGAACAAACGGGCGTGAAAGAGAAGGCGTCGTATGCAGTAAGTACAGATCCCCTTGAAACCCGGTATAATCGAAGACTGGCGATCAGAAAGATTGCCCGAAATCTCGCGAAGAAGGCATACGCGCAAACCATGGAAAGGTTTTGATGGCACGGGATATTCAGCCGGAAGCCGTTTTGCGGCAGCTCAAGAAAGGAACGCTCAATCCGGTCTATCTCTTTCATGGTGAAAGTCATTTCAGGCTTGAAAAACTCCTCACGGAGATCAGGGATACCTTCGTTCCCGAGACGGCTCATGATCTGAATGTGCAACTCTTTTACGGCGGTGAAGCCCAGGCGACCGTTATATTGGATGCTGCAAGGTCGCTGCCTTTCATGTGTCCCAACCGCCTCATCATTGTCCGGAGAACTGAAAATTTTTCCCCGTCCGCACTGGAACATTTTCTCCCCTATCTTGAAAAGCCAGTCCCTTCAACCTGCCTGATCTTCGTGTCAGCAAAAACCAATTTTAAGACCAGGTTTTACAAAAAGATAAGGGAAAAGGGCTGGAGTGTGTGTTTTCACAAACTTCGCGACCAGGAGGTTGTCCCCTGGCTGCGGAGAACAGCAAGGGAAATGGGCATTGATATAGACGGAGAGGCCTGCGCCTTTCTTTTCCAGATGGTTGGCAATCGCTTACAGGACCTGTATTCAGAGCTGGAAAAGCTCTCCTTGCGCTACGGGCAGGGACATATTGGCAGGGAAGAAGTAAAAGAACTGGCCATTTTCAGCCGCGCGTATACGGTGTTTGAACTCATGGACGAGGTTTCCTTCAGGCGGGCTGAACCGTCCCTGCGGGTCTTGAATCGTTTTTTGGAAGAGGAAGACAGAAACGGGGCTTTGAAGGTCCTTGGCATGCTGAACAGACAGATGCGCTTGATCTCGCATACGAAAAGGGTTTTGGAAGGGGGAGGACAGGTCAGGGACCTCCCGAAAAAGGTGGGGATCCCCGGATTCCTGGGGAACAAGATTGCGCAACAGTCAAGGAAGTGGAAGTTTGAGGAAATTGAGGATGCCCTGCAACTCCTGTATCGCTCGGACGGGCTCCTCAAAAGAGGGTCATCCGAGCGCACAGTGCTTGAGAATATCGTGATATCGTTGTGTCGCTGAGAAACGGTCAGGAAGCCTCGATCTGATTGATCCGGCGTGCGAGGCGGGAGATCTTGCGGGCGGCGGTGTTCTTGTGAATGATCCCCTTGGATGCTGTTTTCTGGATGGTCGAAACAGCCTTGATAAAGGCGGCTTGGGCTTGTTCGGGTGCGTTGGCGTCAGCGGCCTTTTGCACCTCCTTGACGATGTTTTTTACTCTTGTCTTATAGCCCTTGTTTCTGAGCCTTCTTATCTCACTCTGCCGGGCCCTTTTAAGAGCAGATTTATGGTTTGCCAATTTTAAACCTCCAGAAATAATTTAAAATATAATATTATTTTAATAGAGCTAACTCTGTCAAGGATTTTTGTGGCGAATGTGAGAAATTCCAGATCTGAAGGGGAAAAGGTAAGCCGGGCCGCTGGCGTGGTAAGCCTGTTTACCTTGTTGAGCCGCGTGCTTGGCCTCATACGCGACATGGTTATTGCCGCCCTCTTTGGCTCCGGGCTGACCGCGGACGCCTTCTTCGTTGCCTTTCGAATCCCAAACCTCTTGCGGAGGCTTTTCGCGGAAGGCTCTCTTACCATAGCATTTATCCCTGTATTCACGGAGTACCTGACGCGAAAAGGAAAAGATGACGCCTTTGAAATGGCCCGGGTGGTGTTGACCCTGCTTTCCCTGGCGCTGGTTATCATTACGGTCCTCGGGTTGCTTTTCTCACCGTGGATCGTGAGAATTCAGGCCTTTGGTTTTGGTGGCAGCGGAATGAAATACGACCTCACGGTCCTGCTCACACGTATCACCTTTCCGTATATCTTTTTCATCAGCCTTGTGGCTTTTTTCATGGGTATCCTCAATTCCCTCCGGCACTTCGCGGCCCCGGCCGCCGCACCGATTCTCCTCAACGTGGGGATCATCGGTGGCGCTTTCCTCATCTCTCCTCATCTTTCCGAGCCAATCGCGGGTGTGGCCATGGGGGTTTTTATCGGGGGATTCCTGCAGGTGGTATTGCAAATTCCCTGGGTCGTGAAATCGGGCATGCGCCTCCTGCCATTGTGGATGCCCGGACACCCCGCGGTAAGGCGCATCGGCCGACTCATGCTTCCCGCTGTTTTCGGCTCCGCGGTTTACCAGTTTAACCAGTTCATGGGAACCCTGCTCGCCTCCTTTCTGCCCGAAGGAAGCATCTCGTGGCTTTACTATGCGGACAGGGTGGTTCAGTTCCCCTTGGGCGTGTTTGCCATTGCCATCAGTACCGCGGTCCTGCCGTCACTCTCCGGGCACGCCGCTGAAAAAGATCTCGATGAATTTAACCGGACCCTTTCCTACGCATTGCGGCTTGTTTTTTTTGTCACCATCCCGGCGACGCTGGGACTTATTGTTCTCGGCAGGCCCATTATTTCCATCCTATTCGAGCGAGGGGCCTTCAGCGCACATGCCACCAGCATGACAGGTGAGGCCCTTTTTTACTATGCAGTTGGTCTTTGGGCGTTTTCAGGTATCAGGATCCTCGTCTCGGCCTTTTACGCCCTCCAGGACACAAAAACGCCGGTCAAAGTCGCCGTGGTGGCGCTGGTAGTGAATATCGCCCTGAGCCTGGCCTTGATGGGTCCGCTACGGCACGGGGGACTTGCCCTTGCACTTTCCCTGGCATCCGGCGTACAATTCGTTCTCCTTGTCTTGTTCCTCTTTCGACGGGTGAAGACCCTGGCTTTTACGCCTATACTGGTTTCGGCTTTACGAAGTGGGGTTGCTTCCGTGATCATGGCCCTGGCCGTGTTTTATGCAAAAAAATGGTGGCTGGTCTTTAATCCGGAAGCAGGCGTCCTGCGCAATAGTCTCTTTCTGGCGGTCCTGGTTCTGTTGGGCGCCGGTATCTATCTCGTCTCCTCGCGGATCCTGCGGGCCCAAGAATTGCGGTCGCTCAGGGACATGTTCCATACTTCCAAAAGGAAAAAAGAAGATCATGAACAATAATGACAAAAGCATGAGGTTCTTTTTTGAACCAAAGGGAATCGCTCTTATTGGCGCGTCCGCGAATCCTTTGAAAGGGGGGTATTCCATTCTCAGCAACCTGATGAGGGGATTCCAGGGGAACATCTATCCGGTCAATCCGGGCCATGGTGAAATAAACGGATTAAAATGTTATTCCTCGATCCTCCAGGTACCCGACCCCATAGATCTTGCTCTCATATTTGTCCCTGCCGAACCGACCCTGCAAGCCGCAACGGAGTGCGCCGAACGGGGCCTGCAGGGTGTTATGGTCCAATCCGCAGGTTTTGCAGAGGTTGGTGAAAAAGGCAAAGCCTTGGAGAAAGAGTTGCAGACAATCGGAAGGAAGAGCGGAATGCGCATATGGGGACCCAATTGCATGGGGCTGGTTGATGCGGTAAAGCGCCACGTTTTTTCTTTTGTCTCTCCTGCCATATGGGATGACGGACTTGTTCCCGGCAAAGTCTCGTTTATTGTGCAGAGCGGCATGCTTTCCGCCGGTTTCCTGATTGATATCATGAGTCATGGGACAATGGGTATCAGCAAGGCCTGTTCCATCGGCAACAAAGTTGATGTGGACGAATGCGATCTTCTGGAGTACCTCATGAATGATCCAGACACCGGGACAGTGGGCCTTTACCTGGAATCAATGAAGGACGGCAAGCGGTTCCTTGACCTTTGCCGGCGGTCCTCCAAGCCCATCGTGGTATTGAAAGGCGGCAAAAGTAAAAGAGGAGCCCAGGCCGCCTTGAGCCATACGGCCAGCGTGGCGGGAGACAGGTCAATCATCAGTGGCGCCCTGGCCCAGGCCGGTGCAATTGAAGCCGGTGATTTTATCCAGTTGACGGATTTGAGCCGGACCCTTGCCGCATTCCCGGGAACGTCATCTCCCGGCAATGGGCGAGTCGCGGTGCTGACCTATAGCGGGGCGGCCGGCATTGTTTCCTCAGATTTTCTGGATCAGCACGGGCTCCTGCTGGCGGATCTCTCGGATGGCACGAAACAAAAGCTCAAGAACGTTTTCCCGACATGGATGCCCGTATCAAACCCCGTAGACCTCTGGCCGGCCATGGAGCGCAATGGCGCCATGCCGGTGTGGGAGAAGGCGTTCAGGGCTGTTTGCGCTGACCCAGGTGTGGATGCGGTCTTTTTTCATCTTTTTGTGGGAGGACTGGCCGGAACTCCTGATATCTCTCCGCTGGCGGAGATCGCCAGGAAAGCCGGAAAACCCATTTTTGCCTGGATCCTTGGAAAGAGAAAGGAAGCCCACACTTTTCAACTCCAATGCCGCGACCTGGGAGTGCCGGTTTTCCGGGAGATCGGACGGGCTGTTGAATGCATGGCCGCGGTCTTTCGAAAGACCTCATAAAGCATTCCTTCTCCTGATTTTATCTCTCCATTTAAGAAATGGTCCCCGTTGGCCGAAAACAAAGAGAGAGGCAACATCCGTTCATGGGCAGAGTGGCATAATGGACGTAGCGTGCGCCTCGTGGTTGCCATTTCCAAAAAGGAGAGGAATCCTGCCATGGGAACGAAATGCGAATATCACCCGACCAGACAAGCTGTGTGGAATTGCCCGAGTTGCAATGACAGTTTTTGCGAAGAGTGTATTGATAAGCGTGTCGTTGATCAGTACGGTAAGAAGCAGGTGTTTTATTTTTGTCCAAAATGCAATGTTGAAGCTGACAGACTTGCTTCACACGAGACCATTCCCAGCTTCTGGACTCGACTTCCCAAGTTTTTTACCTATCCGTTTCATCCAAGGGCCCTTGCCTTGATGGCTGGTGTATCCCTCGCGACATTATTGATTCCCGGCCGCGGATTACTCGGGTTTCTGCTGAGATTCTTTCTGTGGTGTGTGATGCTGAAATATTCTTTTGCCGCCCTCAGGAGCACTGCAAACGGACAACAGAGACCACCGAAAATAGATATGCAGACCATTTCTGATGATTTTGAAATAGTCTTCAAACAGATCGGGATCTATTTCATCGTGGGGTTTGCATTCCTGAAAATAAGCCAGATGGCGGGAATTTTTGTGGGGTTGCTTTTTCTGGGATTTGCAATCCTCTCCATCCCCGCAATGGTGATTGTTCTTGTTGGTACCAATAGCTTCTTCCATGCGATCAACCCGGTCGTGTTTGTGCCGATGGCATTGAGAATTGGATGGGGATATCTCTTAATGTATCTCTTTCTCATTCTCCTGGGAAGCGCACCGGGCTTCCTCGGCCGGTACGCGATCATTGTGCTCCCGCCGGTTTTGCAGGTATTTCTCCTGGCCATGATTCAGAGTTATTATATGATCATTTCCTACCATTTGATGGGATATGTTATTTATCAATACCATGAGAGGATAGGGTACGAAGTTGATTATGAGGATGCGGAAATACCTTCTGAAGGAACAGCGTCCGAAACAGAGGGCGAGTGCGTGTTGCTCAACAAAATTGATGTCCTTATCAAAGAGGGAAATATTGACGATGCCATAGCCATGATCCGGGACGAAACAGGCGGTACTATGACGAATCTTGACCTTGCCGAACGGTACTTTAATCTCTTGAAGATCAAACAGATGACGCCGGAAATGCTGGAGCATGGGAAGAAATTTTTGGGGCTTCTTGCAAAAGCTGATCAGAAAGATAGTCTATGCAAGGTCTATGCTGAATGTGTTTCAGCGGATGCGGGTTTTGCGGTTTCTCCCGCTGTGTCATTCAAGATAGCAAGCGTTCTGAATGAAACAGGCAATGCGAAAGCGGCAGTCGGGGTATACAACAAGTTTATCAAGGCAAATCCCGGCAATCCATTGGTGCCCAAGGCCTATTTTCTTGCCGCAAATATTATCAACGAGCGGCTCAAGAATCCACACAAGGCCGTGGGGGTTATCAAGGGGCTGATCAAGAAATATCCACACCACGAGATTGTCCCCTATGCAAAGCGATATCTTGGACAAATCGTTATTCCCAAAACATGAGTCTTCGCTTCAACAGTTCTATCCGTTGAAGAATTGACGGGCGATCTGGGATTCGGGTGCATCGGGGTATCTCTTGCATATGATGGTAAGATATTTTTTGGCCTTCAGCGCAGCCCCTTCTTTCATATACGCTCTTGCGAGATTTAATACCCCGGTCGGAAGCCTTTGGTACCCGGGATATTTGTGCAGGAAAGCAATGAGAATTCTTTCAGCTTCCCGAAGATATCCGTGTGTCGAGAAAACGGTCGCGATATTGAAAAGCAGATCCCGCCCGAGCCTGAGATGTTTTGCTGAGCGGAAATAGTCCATATAGGTGTTATACAGTTCTTTGTGAGTGTCATTTCCGCGAGCCAGTTGCTGTAATAATCTTGAAGCCGATTGATGGAACTGGTCATCTTGTGCATTGATCTTATCCATATTGAAGAGATGGGTCAGGGCGTCACGGTTTTGAGGATCCAGTTCAAGAACTCTTTCCAGGATTGGGCGTGCGTGTTCAAAATCGAGTTTTCCGATCTGATCAAGGGCCTTTTCGAGGAGTCTGGGAATCTGCTCTTTTGGATCCTCATCAAATATCGTTTCATCCATGAAGTGAAATATTTTTACGTTGAGATACCCAATAAATGCCCCCATGATCAGCCCTCCAATATGGGCCACGTAAGCCACTTGGGTATATGATCCAAAAATGAGCTGAAAGAGTTCTTTTGCGATCCAGATAGGGAGCAGGACGATCGCGGTGATCCTTGCATAGTTGAAATAAAAGCCCAGTGAATAGAAAACCTTGATTTTGCTTTTTCCGTATAACACGGTGAAAGCGCCCATGAGACCGGAGATGGCGCCCGAAGCGCCAATAAGGGGAGCGCTGCTGTTGGCATATATGAGGGCGAAGAATTCTGCCGAAAAGATGCCTGAGACAAGATAAAGAACCAGGTAGAACCACCTCCCGCAGCCCAATTCAAGCATACATCCTACAAGCCACAAAAAAATCATGTTTCCGAGAAGATGCATGAAGCTTCCATGGAGAAACATGTAGGTAACAGGACGAACGAAATCTTGATGTGCTGGTGTAAGGCCGTATCGAATACCGACGACCATCGCCAACAGGTTTTCATACGCTGTCCGGAGGTCCTTCCATTGCGGGTATATTTCTTCGTCAGAGGTAATAACCCTGTCGGCACGGAGCTTTTGGATGAAGGTGCTGTCCTGTTGCATTTTCACAAACAGTACCTTCATATTCTTTCCATTGACCCTTTTTGGTATTTGATTGTGCATGGGTCCATGGTTTTGACGGGCCTGGAGATAGTCCAGGTATCGGGATATTTCTGTTTTCGCCAGCCCTGATCTGAAATAGAATGCATAGGCTTTCTGATAATTCCTGGAATCACCTGACTGCAGGACAAAGAATATGAAACAGTTCATCAGAATGATCCCTATGGTGACCAGAGGAATATTCTGCTTGGTGATCTTTCCCGTAAGCGGAAGAATGAGCACGGTAACCACTCCCTATCTATTTTCAATAAGATGCGTTGGCCTTGAGAGATCCAACAGAGTGCCCGCAGACCTCCCCCGGATGGGGAATGGAAATTTGCAAAGGTTATGCCATGATATTTCGGCAGTCGAACGCTTCTCCTTGACTTGGGCCACGAAATCAAAGAAACTCTGGTTCGAGGTTGGCTGGAAGTACGGGAGGCTGAGAAGTAGTGCGTGTGAAAAGAAATAGGCTTTGCGAGTGGTCGGTATGATGATTGGCGATAAATGGGGGCGCGATCCCGGCGTACAGAGAATGCGAGTTATTTTTGGGAAGATAGAACAGGCCCAGAACGAGTTTTTGAGCGTCTCGGGTGTCTGGGCGTTTGATGAAAGACTGAGAGAGTGGAGACGCGCGGCTCTCACACATTTTGAACACTCCTGGGGGCAGGCGGCGAGGAAGGGTGTGACGCTTTCAGATGATGAGGTGGCAGTTCTGTATGTGACGTGCTTGGCCCGTACCATCCAGAGGGGAGGGGTAAAGATTCCCTCTTTGGTGAATCTTGAACACGAGAAAATAGACCGTCTTCTGGAGACAGACCTCCAATGATCAGGTTGCGATTGTTTGGACGTTGCCGCATCTATCATGATCCGGTCAGCCCCGTACTCAGGGCACCGGCCCAGATAGGATGGGAGGCATGGTTTCGCACGATTGATCTGGTGACCCCCAGACGACTCAAAGGGAAAGAACTGCTGATGCGTACAAGGGGGTGGTGGACTGAGGAACCCCTTGAGGTGGCGGAAGTTGTGGAGGCCCATGGACAACTGGTAGTGGGCGAAGGGGGAGAATTGATGGTGGAGCTTCCGAATCAGCATGCGGCTGAACTCCTGCGGGAGGATTTGGCAAAGCGTTTTGGAGACCAGATTCTTCTCTCGCCATAGCTGCTGACACGGTGGAAATATGAGCAGAAAACTGGCTTCCATAGACCTCGGGACCCATACGGCAAGGTTGCTGGTAGCAGAATGGGACGATGCTTCACACAACCTTCTTCCCATTGTGAGACACCGCACGTATGTCCACCTGGGCAGTGCTTTTCAGTATACAAGCGGCGGCGTGGTTCTATCGATGGCCGCGACATCTCGTGTTGTGGGCATATTGCAAGCATTCAAACGCCCTCTGCATGAGTACGGGGTGAAGACAACCATCGCTATTGCCACCGGCGTCATCCGGCAGGCTCAAAACAGGGACGATTTTCTCGGGGTTTTGCGGGAAGAAACAGGAATTGACATCAGCGTTGTCAGTGGTGAAGATGAGGCCCGGCTCACTGCCACCGCTGTTCACCATGCTCTTGACATGGGAAACAAGCCTCATGGAGTGGTGGACCTGGGAGGAGGCAGCACCGAGTTCGTGGTTGCTGAGAACGATCAATGGTGGGTCAGGTCCCTCGCTCTCGGGGCATCGGTTCTCACGGAAAACTACCTGAAAACAGATCCTCCAGGACAGGCGGCTGTCAGCTCCCTCAGGAAGTTCGTGCGGCAAAGCCTGATGAATGGGCTTGACCGGGCGCCCTTTCCAAGGGTATTTTCATTGGTGGGAACAGGGGGAACCATTGTAACCCTCGGCGCAACGCTACACGGGATTCCCCTGAAGAAACTGGACCCGGATCATGTCAACGGGCTGGAGATTACAAGGGGAGCCATCCGGGAGTTTTTCGCAGAAATGATCACCCTGAAACAGGAAGAAAGGATGCGCAGGTATGGGTTGGATGGAGGCAGAGCAGGTGTGTTCCCGGCGGGTGTGCTCCTGGCCACTGAAATAATGAACTTTTTTTCCATGGATCAACTGACCGTCTGCTTTTCAGATCTTCTTGAAGGGCTGTTATGGGAACAGGTGGAGGACAGTGAATATGCACAATAAAGACGTTCAATTTGGCTTTACATTCGATGACCTGCTGCTGCTGCCGGCCCGTTCATCAGTACTGCCGGGTGAGGTGAGTGTAAAGACGAGACTTTCCCGAAATATTAGGCTGAACATTCCCATTGTAAGCGCGGCCATGGATACGGTGACCGAGGCAGGTACGGCCATTACCATGGCACGGCAGGGAGGAATCGGATTTATCCACAAGAACATGCCCGTTGAGCGCCAGGTCCTTGAGGTCGAGAAGGTGAAGAAGTCGGAAAGCGGCATGATCGTTGATCCTATTACAGTGGAACCGGAACAAAAGATCTATGAAGTCCTCGAGATCATGAAAAAGTACCGGATTTCCGGGGTACCGGTGGTGAAATCGGGCAATCTCGTGGGGATCATAACAAATCGAGACCTGCGGTTTGAGACCAACCTTGATCAGAAGGTGGAAGCGGTCATGACCAAGGAAAACCTTGCCACGGCAAAAGTGGGAATCACCCTCGAGGAGTCAAAGGCGATCCTGCACCAAAGACGCATTGAAAAATTACTGGTCGTTGACGACAATGGAAAACTGCAAGGCCTCATTACCATCAAGGATATTGAGAAGATAAAAAAATACCCGGATTCCTGTAAAGATGATCTGGGACGACTTCGAGTAGGCGCGGCAGTGGGAATCGGCCCGGACACCATGGAAAGGATAGAATGCCTCAGGTCGGCGGATGTGGATGTCATCGTGATCGATACCGCCCACGGACACTCGGAAAAAGTGCTGGAAACCGCGAAGAGTGTCAAGAAGAGATTCCCGGATCTTGAACTGATCGCGGGGAATGTAGCTACTCCTGAAGGGACCAGGGCACTCATAGACGCCGGGGTTGACGCGGTGAAAATCGGCGTGGGCCCGGGTTCCATCTGCACAACGCGCGTGGTGGCCGGGGTAGGAGTTCCGCAGATGAGTGCCATCATGCAATGTGCCGCTGCAGCGGGGGATGAAGACATTCCGGTTATTGCAGACGGGGGGATCAAGTATTCCGGGGACGTGACAAAGGCGCTGGCAGGAGGCGCTGACTCGGTCATGATCGGGAGCCTCTTTGCCGGTACCGAAGAGAGCCCGGGTGAGACCATCCTGTTTCAGGGCAGGACCTACAAAGTAAAGGGAGCAGAGACCGGTATTTTCAGGAAGACAGGGAACTTGAAAAGAAGCTGGTGCCGGAGGGGATCGTCGGGCGTGTGCCCTACCGTGGTCCACTGGCTGACACGGTATACCAGCTTGTGGGAGGCCTGAGGGCCGGCATGGGATATCTGGGATGCGAAGACATTAACGCGCTCCAGACCAGGGCGAAGTTCATGCAGATTTCCCCGGCAGGTTTGAGAGAAAGCCACGTCCATGATGTCATTATCATCAAGGAAGCACCCAATTATCGAGTTGAATAAACGCTGCATCGTCCCATGAGAAAGAGGATACATGACCAGCAAACTGTACAGGCAAAAAATACTGATCCTTGATTTCGGATCCCAGTACACCCAGCTCATCGCGAGGAGAGTGCGTGAGGCCCAGGTCTACTGCGAAAT
>JAFDGR010000278.1 GCA_019309145.1 Deltaproteobacteria bacterium
GAGGATTTTGACCGGGAGCATAACAAAAAGGCGGAATATGTTTTTTTTGTGGGGTGCGTGGGCCTCTACCGGGAAGACGAATCAACCGAGGCGACCCTGGAACTGCTGGATCGGTTAGAGGTGGATTACACCTTGATCGACGAGGTGTGCTGCAGCGGGGTCCTGGAGGACGTCGGATACGACATGAACGACCGTCTGGTTGGGATGAATATTGACCGGATTCTTGCCACCGGGGCCAAGGCCGTGATCACCGGTTGTCCTTACTGTGCCAGGACCTTCAACAACAAGCCCCAGTACGAGGAACTCAAGGAGAAGGGGGTAAAAGTCCTTCACGTGACCCAGTTCTTGAAGGATTTTGACTTTGGCGTCACCACGGACAAGGTGGTGACCTACCATGATCCCTGCGACCTGGGCAGGCACTGCGGTATCTATGACGAACCAAGAGAGACCATCCGCAAGATTGCGCCCAACTTTGTGGAGATGCGGCACAACCGGGAAAACGCGCTGTGTTGTGGGGCCGGTGGTGGAGTCAGGGGGGCCTATCCCAAGAATTCCCTTGCCATGGCCCGGAGACGGCTCCAGGAAGTGGAAGAGGCAGGGGCGGAAATCCTGCTCACGGAATGTAATTCCTGTGTGCACAACCTCGCAAACGCCAAGCTCAGGAAACAGAAATTCAAGGTGTATAACACCACCCGATTCATCAATGAGTTGATGGATGAGACCACATAGCAATTAATAAAAATGTCACTCCGTGGCCTAGCATCTTACGGAAAAAAATCATTCTCTACAGTTTTCAAAGTTTCACCCTGTACCGAATAGACAGGTCTTCATTGTCCGCAAAATCCCACCACCTCATCCAGGCATCAAAAAATGAACTGGAGTTTGATCCATGGGTTTCGACAAAACTTATCTGGAGAAGGCCTTTTTGCCTTTTGAAAAGAAATTGCTGGCACAGGAAAAACTGCGCCAATTCCTCGGTGTGAAGGAGGTGGATCAACCCACTTACAACAGATATATTACCGGCCCCATAGATCGGTTCGACTGGCAAAAAAATGCTTTCGCTGTTCTGAAAGCTGGAAACCCCTTTGGAGAGGATTACCGCAAAAAGTTTAAGGCGCGCACCGGATACGACGATTGGGAGCCCCCCCCTGCCTTACAGGGACCTGGATCCAGAAGACCGTATCGGGCAGAGCCTGGGGGAAGCGACTTGGCGGCTCTGCAGAAATTATCTTCCCAAAACCCTCCCGGTAACGCCTCCCGAGGGACGGGTGGAGGTAACCGACAAGGTATGGATGTCCCGACTGATCAAGTGGACGGCTCTGATGTTTGGGGCCGAAATGGTACGTATCACCGAGCTGGATCAACGGTGGGTCTACCGGGGCGTCGATATTCCGCACAAGTACGCCATCGTCGTGGTCGTTCACCATCTACGAAGTTTCAATAAGACGGCTCCTTCCCATTTTTCCTCACCCTCGGTCGCCGATGCGTACTCACGGCTCAAAGTCATTACCACCCAACTCGCCGATTTTATCTGTGGTTTAGGATATTCTGCAGCCTATCGGGAAACATTAGGTCATCGTCCAGAGATACTTATGGTACCTCTAGCTATTGATGCCGGTATCGGGGAATTCGCTCGAAACGGTCGTGTTCTATCTCCTGAATTTGGGATTAATATGCGCCTAAAAGCGGTAACGACCGACATTCCATTGGCGGTTGACAGACCGATTTCCTTCGGTGTCCATGACTTTTGCATGGTCTGCGAAACATGTGCAGATTACTGCCCGGCCAATGCGATACCGCATGGACCACCCACACAAATTCCTCCCAGCCCAACATTCAATAATCCTGGTTTCTCCAAATGGTTTATCCGCGCAGATCGCTGTTTGACCTTCTGGGCAGCCAATAAAAAGAAATGGCTTACCTGTGGCGGCCGATGCATCGCGGTGTGTCCTTGGAATAAGCCCCTCGCTTGGTACCATCATTTAGTTCGATGGACAGCTATTCACTCCCCCACACCTTTCAAAAAGCTCCTTGTATGGGCTGACAGGATGGCATATCGTCCGAAAAAAAGCATAAAGAGAGGGTAGGAAGAAACACATGAATGCCGCTCAGGAAGTTGTTCTATGAACTTTCAAATATTTTTCTCTTTGATGACAGGCTTGTGTCTTGGAACCATATTTCTGAATATCCCACCAGGCTTGACCGTCTTGATGAATCTCTATGGTGTGACCTACACCGGCATATCTGTATTGTTAAGTGCCCTGCTCTGGTCCCATGCCCTGTTGCAGATACCGGCCGGTATGGTCACTGATAAACTCGGCATAAAGCGAACGTTGATCCTTGGCCTTGCGTTTATGAGTCTGTCCAGTCTTCTGCCGGCAGTGAGAACCGAGCTCATCTTCGCCATCTTGTGCCGCGTGATCGCAGGAATCGGGACCAGTCTTTGCTTTGTGGCGGTGATGAAGTTAGTCGCCGTGTACGCACCCGGAGGACGTATCGGGACCTATCAGTCTTTTTTTGCTGCCTTTTTCTCCATTGGAAACATACTGTCTTTTCTTATCATCCCAAAATTACTCCCTTTCGGCTGGCAATGGATTTATCTGGTACCAGGCATGCTGTCTCTGGTACTCCTTATCGTCTCATTCAGCCTGCGCCTGAGACCGCAGCCCCCGGTTTCGGCCTCGGGAGTCTCCATTATGCACATATTTCAGCTTCGAGCAGGATGGGTACTGGGTTTCTACCATGCCCTTTCCTGGGGAGCCTTGATCAGCCTAGGGAACTGGGCTCCAACTCTCCTGTCCGAATTCTGGCCAGAATCCACCTTACGACAACTTGCCTGGGGCGCCGCCCTTGTCATGTTTGTTTGTGGCCTGGGTCGAACCTCCGGCGGGTTCCTGCTACTTCGTATCCCTTCACTCTTTATCGCTAATTCCTCCATAGTGATCCTCACCATTCTTTTTCTCGGGCTCTTTTGGGTTCACATACCTGTTCTTTTATTGATCCTTGCCCTGCTGACGGCATGGTTCTCCAGTGTAAATTTCGGTGCATTTTTTGACTTGGCCTCGGGAATCGTCGAATCCGAATCGCTCGCCACCATGTTCGGTTTCCTTAATTTTTTGGCCAACATGGGGGCTGTGCTATTGACCCTTGTTTTTGGATTGGTCAAAGACCACACTGGTTCCCTATCATGGGGGTTTGGATCGATGGCATTTTTATCCCTGATTGTTTTCTTATTCGGAAATGGCGTCTTGAAGAGAGACTGTTCCTCCGGCTCTTGTCATCTGGACCTCTAACCTTTTGTCCTTTTCAGTAATTTCTACCTCTTCGGTGGAACAATCGAGACCAGCACATAAGGCTGCCTTTCCTTATTAAAATGGAGTGTGATATCACCACCAAAATTCCCCGGCGGTCGGTCAATGGGATCGTTATGCAGAAAAGGCCCTACTCCCGTGAACGGGTTTTTCATGTTTGAAAGGCCCTGGTCGACTCCACCGGGATAAACATAATCCTTGCCCCGCACTGAAAGTGAAATCCGATATCCTTGAGGGACCACGATACATGTGGGCCAGATTTCCACATGCAATTTCACCACTTCTCCCGGTGTCAAGAGTTGGTTCTCGTCGTGTGTATGGTAAGGCCGATATTCCGTTGACAGCGTTTCATCCAGTTTTCGGTGCGATGCACGCAACCAACCCTGCGCAACGGGTGTATGCGGATCAACCGCACCCATCTTGGAATGTGGATCATTTCCGAGAGTATTGTCCGGATGGAGATAAAACTTCGTCCATCGGGTGCGAGCGATGGGCCATTCCTCCTCGAAACACTCCTTGAATCTATTGCCAGAGTGGCTTTTTTATTGGA
>JAFDGR010000048.1 GCA_019309145.1 Deltaproteobacteria bacterium
TACAGCCTGATTCCATTTTCTACCAGAAAGTGCATGTAGAGGATGTGCCGGAGCTCGTGGAAGAGCACCTGCTGAAAGGAAGGCCGGTGAAACGTTTGTTTTACGTGGAACCTGCTTCCTTTGAGACGATCCCGGGACTGGGAGAAATCCCGTTTTTTTCCAGGCAACTCCTGAGGGTTTTGAGAAATCGGGGAATCCTCGATCCCGAGGTGATTGATGAGTATATCGCGAGGGACGGATATCAGGGAGCGGGCAAGGCGCTTCTGGAAATGAGCCCTGAAGAGATCGTCGGAGAGATGAAGAAGTCCGGTTTGCGGGGACGTGGTGGTGCCGGCTTCCCGACCGGTCTGAAATGGGAGTTCGCCAGTCGCTCCAAGGGTGATGTCAAGTATGTGCTCTGCAACGCGGATGAGGGAGACCCGGGGGCTTTCATGGACAGGAGTGTCCTGGAGGCGGACCCGCACGCGGTCCTGGAGGGTATGATCATCGCGGCCAAGGCGATCGGTGCCCACTCCGGGTATATCTATTGCCGCGCGGAGTACCCCCTGGCCCTGCGACGGTTGGACATTGCCATCAATCAGGCACGGGAATACGGGCTCCTGGGGAAGGATATCCTGGGCAGCGGGTTTGATTTCGACCTGGAGGTCTATCAGGGTGCCGGGGCTTTTGTCTGTGGTGAGGAAACGGCTCTCATGCATTCCATTGAAGGAAAGCGGGGCATGCCACGACCGAGACCACCCTTTCCCGCGCACCAGGGCCTGTGGAAAAAACCGAGTGTCCTGAATAACGTTGAGACCCTTGCCAACGTGGCACAGATTATCCTGAATGGGGGCGAGTGGTATGCCAGCGTCGGCACTGAAGGGAGCAAGGGGACAAAAGTCTTTGCCCTGAGCGGCGCGGTCAACAATATCGGCCTGGTGGAGGTTCCCATGGGCACCACACTCAAGGAGATTATCTATGAGATAGGTGGTGGCATTCCCGGGAACAAGAAATTCAAAGCAGTCCAGTTAGGCGGGCCGTCGGGAGGTTGCATCCCCGGCCATCTCCTGGATACCCCAACGGACTATGAAGCCATCGCCAAGGTAGGGGCGATCATGGGTTCCGGCGGGATGATCGTTATGGACGAGACCACCTGCATGGTGGACATGGCCAGGTTTTTCCTTGATTTTTGCCAGGAAGAATCCTGCGGAAAATGTACGCCCTGCCGGGAAGGAACAAGGCGAATGCTGGAGATTCTGAACAGGATCACTGAAGGCAGGGGCGTCATGAGCGACCTGGATGAGCTCGAAGAACTGGCCACGTTTGTCAAGGACTCCGCACTCTGCGGTCTGGGACAGACCGCTCCCAATCCCGTGCTTGCAACGCTCAGGTATTTCCGGGAAGAATATGAAGAGCATATTCTCGATAAACACTGCGCAGCGGGTATCTGCGCGGATCTTTTCAAGGCAAAATGTATCAACGCCTGTCCTGTCGGACAGCAGGTGCCCGGGTACCTGTCTCTGGTTGCGGAAGGCCGGTACGACGATGCGATTTCGCTTATCTATCAGGACAACCCCCTTCCCGGGATTTGTGGTCGGGTCTGCACGCATCCCTGTACCGAGGTGTGCCTGCGGGGACAGACGGATGAGCCCATGGCCATACCGCAGATCAAGCGCTTTGCTGCTGATATGGCCCGGAAAAAGGGCTTCAAGATAACCATCAACAAGGCAGCGCCCAAAGGCCAGAAGGTGGCAGTCATCGGCGGTGGCCCCGGGGGATTGGCAGCCGGCTATCACCTGGCATTGTTGGGGTATGAACCGACTATTTTTGAAGAGCTTCCCAAGCTCGGAGGAATGCTCCGGTACGGCATACCCGCATATCGCCTGCCGAGAGACATCCTGGATGAGGAGATCCAGTTTATCCTTGAGGCCGGGGTACGTGCAAAGACCGGTCAAAGAGTGGGCAGGGATATTTCCCTGGAGCAGTTGATGGAAGATTTTGATGCCGTTTTTGTTGCGGTAGGCGCACACAGGAGCCTTTCAACCCGGATTCCCGGTGAAGAGCTCCCCGGCGTCAGAGGCGGTGCGGAATTCCTGCGGGAGGTGGAGCTTGGAACCGCCCCGGAGGTCGGGAAAAAGGTGGCGGTGGTCGGCGGAGGAAACGTTGCCATTGATGTTGCCAGAACCTGCAGACGAATGGGGGCTGATGTGACGATCCTCTATCGCCGCGAGAGAAAGGATATGCCGGCTTACGAGGATGAGATCGAAGATGCGCTGGAAGAGGGAATTGAGCTCAGGGTCCTGGTGGCCCCGAAGTCCATCACCAAGAGAAACGGCCGTCTGGTTTTTGAACTGGATGAGTGTGAACTCAGGGAGTTCGATGCCAGCGGGAGACGCAGGCCGGTCCCTGTGGAAGGATGTGTCCTGGCAGAGGAGTATGACACCATCTTTGCCGCCATCGGCCAGGCGCCTGATCTGAGTTTTTCCCAATCAATCGAGAGCGGGCGGAACACGATCAAGGCTGATCGGAGGACACTCCAGACAAACCTGCCCGGTGTTTTTGCCGGCGGAGACGCGGTTACCGGCCCGGCCCGGGTGGTCGATGCCCTGGCCGCCGGGAGGCGGGCAGCGGAGGAGATTGACAAATACCTTGCGGAAATGCGGGGAGAGGAACCGGAAGCGGAACCTAGAGAAGAGATAACCATTACCATGGAAGTTCCCGAGGAAGTCATCAAGCAGCCCATGGCAGCGATGCCCAAGTTGCCGCCCGAGGAGCGTGTCAGGAGTTTCGCGGAAGTGGAACTCGGTCTTGATGAAGAGACAGCCAGGAAGGAATGCAGCAGGTGCCTGCGGTGTGACGTAAAGATAGAATAATGGTAACTGCTCAGGTGGATGGACTGACGCGCAGCGCAGGCGCTTGCGCCGCGTGAGGTAGAAGGGTGACTTCAGCCTTCAACCTAAATACCTTGGTAGTTACAATTGTCTTTGTGATTCGGCCGCGTGGAGTAAATTTTGCATACTGGGATGAGCATGGGTGAAGGACCGACCGGCAGAAAGAGCGATCTCGAGATCCAGGCAGATGAGGCCTTGAGCGAACTCAAGGACTGGATCATATTACTGGATATGGCGGGTGAGTATCTGTGCGCCAAAACATTCCTGCAGAAAATGGCTTCGGGAATAGAGGGAACGTGCGACGTCCTGAAAAACTGGTCCCAGGAACTGAAGGAACGGTTCGTGGGAAAACCCATGCACGAAATCGATGTGGCAGAACCTTTTCAGGAACTCGAGCTTTTTTCCCACAGTTTGATGGAAGCAGAAGGGAAACTGGAAGGCCACTGCAGGCAGGGGAAGGTCGCAAGACAACTCGAGGAGAAAGTTCAGTTTGTCAAGGAGCGTCTTGGCTCCCTGAAGGACCGTGTTGAAGGTGAGGCCGTTCCCTATACTGCCAGAGATTCACTGACCCGTGTTTTCGAAAAATTGAAGATCGTTGTCCATGGGTTCGTGACCACGTACAAGGTGGCCACGAGGGTCATATTTATCCTTCTCCTGGTTTGCGTCATCTCTTTTTTCACGTTGTTCGTCACCATGGAGAAGGAAGGAGATGTGCTCAAAGAGATACATCAAATCCAGAATATCATTCAATCAAAGGAAGGAAAGCTGGCCGGAATAAAGAGCAGGATCGAGGAAATTCGTTCCAAAACGTTGGAGATGGAATCCCATTTTGTAACGCGCGAGGACAAGATCTCCATTCTTGAATTGAACCTCAGGTCCCACAAGCTTGCTGATTTAAAAGAAAAACTGCAGGCAGAGGTAGATCTGCAGAAAAAAATACTGGGCGAGAACGAGCAGAAACTCGAACGGATGAAACAAAAATCGTTCCTCGCGAGGCTCTTGAGGATGTGAAAGACACGCTGCACTCAGATCATCATTCCCTTGAACGCGCGCTTGTGCTTTCCAGGCGCGATCTCCACTCTTTCATCTTTTTCCCCACTTATTCCCATCTTCACGGAGTCTTGCCCTTCACTGTCACTGTAGGCAACCGTGATCTCAAGGGCGAGACCAAGTAATGAAGGCGTTACCGGGCCGGTGAGGACCGCCGTGGGTCCGGGGATGGAGACCGGCTTCAGGATGGTTCTTTTTCCTGTTGCCAGGGAAAAGAGGCGCTGATTTTCTTGTTTATTCCTTCCAACCACCAGTTTCGTGCCGGGGCCGAGTGCAAAATGCCTGCCGAATTTGAGGAGTTCAATTTCAAAGATTTCCGGGTGCGGGGTACAAGAAAACAGGTGTTTCAATCGACGGGAAAAGACCTCCTCCGTTAACAGGCACCCTCCGGCAGGAGAAGGGTAGTCACTGATCTTCAGTTTCTTTGCGAGGGCCATCTGCGGTTTCCGGGACCGGCCTTTGAAGTCCAGAAGGAGGTCCCTTTGGATCCATCCTCTTGTTTCCGGCTTGCTGGGAGGGAGATGCTTCGCGGAGAGAGGCCTGAGGAGCAGCGATCCCAGTCCGCTTTCTCTGGCGATCAGCTCCAGTGCGCTTTTGTTCTGGGACATGGGTCGCTGGCCCAGGACTTCCCCGCTGATGACAAAACCGGCTCCTTCGTCTTCAAGCAGTTCGCCCGCTGTTCGGAACATGAGTGCGTGGCAGTCAATGCAGGGATTCATATGGGTACCGTAACCGTGCCGTGGGTTTTGAACAATTTCCAGGTGGGGTTTCGTAATATCAATTACCCTGAGGGGCACATGCAGGTGTTCCGCTGAGGTTTTCGCCTTATCGGAAGAGAAAAAAGGGGTTTCAAAAAAAAGGGCCTGGACTTCAATGTCCTGGGCCCTCACCAGTTCGACGGCGAGCATGCTGTCCAGCCCCCCGGAAAAGACGCATAGTGCTTTCATTCCTGTTACAAACCCGACTCGGCCAGCTTTTTAATCAGGTTTTCCTGGTCCCTGTTCAGGTTTTTCGGGACTGCTACGCGAATTTCCACGATCTGGTCTCCCCTGCCGTTTCCACCCATATGAGGCAGACCATACCCCCGCATCCGGAACTTGGCACCGTTTTGAGTGCCCGGGGGAATTTTGAGCTTCAAGCGTTTCCGGTCAATGGTGGGGACTTCTATCTCGCTTCCCAGCACGGCATTGGAAAAGGTGATTTCTTGCCGGATATGGAGATTATCCCCCTCCCGTCTGAACAGCGGGTGTTCGAGGACGTGTACTTGTATGTAAAGGTCTCCCGGTGGCCCGCCCTGAATGCCCGGCCGTCCCTTTCCCGGAAGACGCAATTTTTTCCCGGACTGGATCCCTGCAGGGATTTTCACGGAAATCCTTTCCTGGGCGCCTCCCAGGTCATAGGCAATGAGTTTTTCGGCTCCGTTCGCGATGTCTTCAAGGGTCAGCGACAGTTCGTATACGAGATCCTGCCCTTTTATCCCCCTTGGTTGTCCCTGGAAGCCCTGGAAAGAGGAATTGAAAGGGGAACCGCCAGCGTGAAAATGAGCGCGCCCCTGGCCGCCGCCCATGCCGCCTCCGAAAATCTGGCTGAAGATGTTATCGGATCTCGCCCCGCCAAAACCAAATTCCCGGAAGATACTCCCAAAATCGAAACCGCGGAATATATCCTCCTGGCTGAAACGATTCTGAAATCCCTCGGCGCCAAAGGTATCATACTGTTGCCGTTTTTCTGGATCGCTCAGGACCGCATAAGCCTCACTGATTTCCTTGAACCTGGTCTCCGCCGCCTTGTCACCCTTGTTGTGATCAGGGTGGTATTTCAGGGCGAGCTTGCGGTAAGCCTTCTTTATTTCATCCGCAGATGCCGACTTCGCCACACCAAGGATTTTGTAATAGTCTTTCCCGCTCATTTCTCCCCTTTTCTTTTTGTTTGAGATGCTGGTAACAACCTCATTTACAACATTAATCACCACCCTCCATAAGTCAAGGCAGATGAAAAGATTTCCTTTTCCGGGTCTCTTGCAGACGGAGGGGATGCAAAAAGTGCTATTTTTCTTGTTTCAAACGTTTGAAGATGCTATGTTTCAACCATTCACGAGGGCATGAAAACAGGACCATCGGGAATCTCATTCTGAAATGAACCCTCAACGCTGATGACAGCTTTGAAACGGCAGTTTCTCCCTCTGGTAGTCACGTTCGCGATTTTCCAGAATAACGCCCGGCTTTCCAAGGTGTCCACGGCTCGTTGCGTGGAGCCTTCTGTAGCGTATGTTTGCATGTGTTCCATTGGAAACAGCTCTTACACAGAAAGGGGGAAGTATCATGAAAAAGAAGATTCTTTTAGGCGTGGTCATTTCGTTTTTGGTCCTCATCATTTCGCCCCTGGGATTCGCCCATGCAGCCAAACCCATTGTGCTGGGCTGCCCTCTCTCCACGGCATTTCTGTATGGATGGGATGCTGAGCGGGGCATCAAGCTCGCGGTTGAAGAGATCAACGCCGCCGGTGGAGTGAGCGTGGCAGGTGAAAAACGCCCCTTCAAAGTGGAAGTCATTGACACCCGTGATCTGGAGCCGGGGGTCCCGGTGAGCGAGGCCTTGCTGGCGGTGGAAAAACTCATCCTTGAAAAGAAGGCCGATTTTCTCCTGGGCGGACCTGTCCGTTCCGAAGCCGCCCTGGCGGCCATGCCGCTCCTTTCAAAGTACAAGAAGATCTCCATTGTCAGCACCGGTGTCCTGAGTCCAAAATACAGCGCCATGGTCCAGAAGCATTACGATAAGTACAAGTACTGCTTTCGCATCCACGGAGAAGCAAAATGGCTGGTGGGAGAAATCCTGACGTGCTTTAAGATTCTTAAGGCACGCTTTGGCCTCAATAAGGTTTTTGTCATGGTGCAGGATGTGGCACATGCAAGGACTGCAGGAAAGATTATCAGTAAGGTTGCCGCCAAAAAGGGATTCGAGGTCCTGGGCATGGAAATATTTCCCACGGGGACCTCGGATTTTTCCATGGGGCTTTTGAAAGCAAAAAAGAAAAAGGCAGAGATATTGAATATTTGGATGGATATGCCTGAGAGTTCCATCCTTTTGAAACAGTGGTATCAGATGAAGATACCCGCACTCCCGTTCGGTTCCACGCTGGCGGCGGCGGAACAGCCCGGTTTCTGGAAGGCAACGGAAGGAAAGGGAGAATATACCCTCTGCAATGTGGTGAATGCCGGGAATGCCCCCTCAGAGGCAACCCCGTGGACCATGAAATTTTATAACGCCTACAAGAAACGATGGGGTATCGCCCCCGAAGGATTGGGGAGCTCAAGCAGTTACATGGCGGTCTATGTGTTGAAAAACGCAATAGAAAGGGCAAACAGCCTGGATTCAGATAAGGTGGTTCCCGCCCTTGAAAAGACTGACGTCATGGGCGTTTACGGAAGGCTGCGTTTTAACCCTAAGAACCACCAGGTGATCCCGGCAATGGATCCTGCAAAGGGCGCTGTTGGCTCAGTGCTGCAGTGGCAGGCCGGCAAGCGGGTGGTGGTTTTCCCAAAAAGTATCGCTACCGGGCAGATTAAACTCCCTCCCTGGATGAAAAAGTAGCTTTGTCGGTTGCGGGTTGCCGAGGTGATCCGCAACCGGTTCCACGTTATCACCTCACACACCGGGTTTTCCCTTTGGATGACAGGGAAGTGCCTCCACTATCACAATGAGATGTGGCTATTTCCCGGGCAGGAGGGATGGAAGCCAACATGGATATCCTGATCTACGGACTGGTGAACAGTACGGCGCTGGCGTTGATGGCCCTTGGCTTTGCGCTTGTCTACGGCATAAGCCGTATCCCGAATTTTGCCCATGGAGCCCTTTACGTGATTAATGGCTTTATTGTATGGAGCCTTTTGCGGGGAGCGGGATTGAACTATTTTGTGAGCATCCTCCTGGCCATGGTTATGACAGGGATTATCGGGGCATTGATGTATCAATTTATCCTCATCCGTGTGCGGGGAATGGCCATCTCCGAGATTATCGCCTCCTATGCCATCGGCCTGGCTATCCTGGAAGGCTTGCGGTGGTGGGGATTCAAGGGAATGAGTAATACCCTGCCGGTCTTCTGGGAAGGAAGCATCATGATCGGTGAAGTACCCATTGACATGCACCGGATCCTGGTTGTGGTCATCGGGGTTGCTGTTGTTGGTTTTCTCTGGGTTTTTACCCATTTTACACGAATAGGCCTGGCGCTCAGGGGAATGGCCCAGGACGAACGGGCAGCCCTGATGCTCGGCATTGATTCCGACCTCATGGCGCTGGTGGCCATGGCCTTTGGAGCCATGCTGGCGGGGCTTGCGGCGGTCTTGTTGCTGCCTCTCGGCAATATTGTGGTGGAAAAAGGGTATAACGTTCTCATCCAGGCGATTGCGGTGTGTATCGTCGGGGGGCTGGGGAGCTGGATGGGCGCGGTCCTGGCGTCGTTTCTCATCGGTTTTGCCCAGATTCTGACCACGGTATACATCGGGTCCCATTTCCAGATGGTTGTGGCACTCCTTGCCATTATCCTGACCCTCATTCTGCGGCCTTCAGGACTGTTTGGCCGGCAGAAGGAACTGGAAGAGCGGGTGTGACAGTTGCACATGGAACAGCGGCGAAAAGAGAGACTGGACAGGGGGATCAAGGTTCGAACCGACACGATTTATGCGGTGATGTCGGTGCGAGAGCTGGCATATTTGACGCTGCCAAGATTCGTTCTGATCGCGGGAATGCTGGTTTTGCCCCTTGTTATGCCGGGGATGTACTGGCAGAGGGTAGTCTCCATTGTCTGCATATACGCTATTCTGGCATTGAGTTTTGATTTCCTGGCCCATTTTGTCGGCCTAGTCTCCCTCGGTGGAGCCTTTTTTATCGGGGTTGGCGGATATATTACGGCCATCCTGAATACCAGTTTCGGGATGCCTCCCTTGCTCAGCGTCCCGATCGCTGCGGTGGCCGGGGGGCTCATCTGTACCTTCCTTCTCTTGCCCTGCCTGCCCTTGCGGGGCGTCTATTTCGCCATCGTGACCCTCATGTATCCCCTTGCCATGGGTCGGATTATCGAGGCCCTGGATATCCTCGGCGGGACCGACGGAATCATGGGACTGGAGAGCTTTCCGAACCGGTGGGTGGAACAATACCTGGTCATCGCCGTGGTGCTGGTGTTCCTTTTTGGGTTGAGACGGCTGGTGAACCAGGACATCGGGCTGGTATTTCGCGCGGTGAAAGACAATGACCAGGCAGTGAAGGCCTCCGGAATGAGCATCACCTTGTACAAGGCGATTGCCGTATTCATAGCCTCGGGAATGGGATGCCTCGGCGGGGCATGCCTTGTCCATATTTATATGTGGTCGGGCATCTCTCTTTTTGCGCTGGATTTTTCAATACTGCCCATCGCGGCCACGGTTATCGGGGGAGCTGGGACCCTGGTGGGGCCTGTGCTGGGTTGTTTTATCCTGGTTCCCATTTCCGAACTCCTGCGGGCCTTCGGGACGCTTCGCATTGTCTTCTATTCCTTGATACTGGTGGGGTTCATTGTATTCAGGAGTGAGGGAATCATGGTGTATGGCCAGCGAAAATATCATCAGTTTCAACGCTGGGTCAAGGTATGAACAAAGAACCGATACTACGAGTAATTGACGTTACCAAGGCATTTGGGGGAATCCTGGCCTTGAACCGGGTGAGTTTTGAGGTGGCTGAAGGCGAGATCCTTGGTATTATCGGTCCCAACGGCTCCGGGAAGACCACGGTGGTCAATTGCATAACCGGCTTCATCAGGATGAGTTCCGGGAAGGTCATTTTCCGGGGAAAGGATATCAGCGGAAAGCCCCCCCACAAAATTGCCGATATGGGTCTCACCCGCACCTTCCAGATCATGCGCCCCTATTACAGCCTGCCGGCCTACAAGAACCTGGTGATCCCTCTTTTTTCTCCACGGGCCAAACGAACCGGAGGCTGGCGGGGCGGCGGCAAACTGGGCGACAGGGACACGGTGGGAATCGATATCCTGGAGGAAATAGGATTCGAGAGGGATTCCTATGTGCCTTACAAGCTCGCTTCCACGCTTCCCACGGGATATTTGAAACGCCTTGAGCTTGCCCGATGCCTTGCGCTGAAACCGGAAGTGATCATCTGTGACGAGATTTTTTCGGGATTGAGCATGAGTGAGATAGCGAGCATGGTTCCCCTTATTGAGCGCCTCCAGATGGACGGCATAACCCTCGTCATGATTGAGCACCGGCTTCGTGAGCTTTTCCGGGTCGCCAACCGGGTGATGGTTTTGAATTTCGGCGAAAAAATTGCTGAAGGCAGTCCCGATGAAGTCATGGCGAGCGAGAAGGTAAAAGAGGCCTATTTTGGGTCGGAAGAGGTGGAGGAGGTCATGAATCATGCTTGACGCCAGCGGATTGATGGTATTCTACGAAAATATGCTGGCACTCAACAATGTGAGCATCGGTTGCCACGAGAACTCCATCGTGGGGGTATTTGGCGCCAACAGCGCGGGCAAATCAACCCTCATGTACACCCTTTCCGGGATTATGAAGGACATCAAGCGGAAGGAAGAGATGGCCGGGGGGGAACGTATCACAGTGTTGGGGAAAATACGCTACCTGGGAAATGATATTTCAGCTTTGAAACCAAGCCTTCGGGCAAAAATGGGGATTATCCTCTGCCCGGAGCGGCGCAGGATTTTTCGGGAGAGCAGTGTTCTTGAAAACCTGCGCATCGGCGCCTATCTCGCACCTTCATCCAAGGCCAAGGAAACCCTTGATTATGTTTTCGAGGTATACCCGGCCCTCAAGAAGTTGAGAAAAAGGATAGGTGGCTTCCTGAGCGGGGGAGAGCAGCAGATGCTGGCCATTGGACGTGCCCTCATGGCCCAGCCCAGGCTTCTGCTTCTGGATGAACCACTCCTGGGCCTGAGCCCGCTGATGCAGACGATCCTGGTGCGTTCCACCAGGGAGATCAGAGACGAAAAAGGGATCTCCATTATCGTGACGGAGCAATACGCAAGACCGGTCCTGCCGATTGTTGATTACGCGTTCATCCTGGAAAACGGGGCCGCGGTGATGGAAGGCACACGGGAGGAATTGTTGCGCAATCCGGATGTCCGGTCTGCCTATTTCGGGGTCTGAGAAGGAAAGGCCATGGAGCGTGGGGATACAATGCTGGACAGCGAACTGACATTTACGCGATTTGACGCCATGAGCGAGCGATACCCGGATAGACCCGCGGTCATATACCTTGGAAAGCGATTCCCGTATGCCCGTCTCAGAGATTTGAGTGAAAGATTTGCCGGTTCTCTTGTTGACATGGGTGTCAGGAAGGGCGACCGGGTCATGATTTATATCTCCAACTGTGTCCAGTGGTTTATCACCTTCCTGGCAGTGCAGAAGATCGGGGCGGTCATTGTCCCTGTTTCCCCCATCTATACGTCGTTCGAGATCGAATACATGATCAATGATTCCGGCGCCGAAACAATCATATGCCAGGACACGAATTTCTGTTATGTGAAGGAGGTGTTTGACCGGACCGCGCTCAAGAGAGCAATTGTCACAAACCTCGCGGACCTGCTTCCTTTCTGGAAAAGGACGCTGGGCCTTCTTTTTGATAAAATCCCCCGCGGAAAGGTGGAGCGTGATGAACGGGTATTTTCCTTCCGGGCCCTCCTGAAACACCGGCCGTCTCCTCCAAAGGTGGAAATAGACCCCCGGGAAGATCTGTCCTATATCCTGTACACCGGAGGAACAACCGGCTTTCCAAAAGGGGTGCCCGGAAATCACCTGGGCATGACATCGTATGTGAATGATGTCACGGAGGATGTGGCCGGGGATTATCTCAAGGAAGGGGAAGACGTCTATATTGCGGTCAACCCGCTTTTTCATATCATGGCATTGGGATTGAGCATGGCCCTTGGATTGAATAAGGGGAATGCGATTCTCCTGATGCCCATTCCCCAGGTTGACGCCATCCTGGAAACAATTCAGCAATACCGGGTGCGGTGGTTCCTGGGGGTTCCGGCCTTATACCGAATGATCCTCGAAAATGACCGCCTGGACCGGTATGATCTGAGCTCATTGCGCTACTGCTATTGCGGTGGAGATGTCCTGCCCCTGGAAGTCTTCAATCGATGGGAAGCACGCTTCGGTATCCCCATCTACCAGGTGTATGGCTCTACTGAAGCCGGGCATGTCACCTACAGCCGTATCAACAGGAAACCCAAACCGGGGAGCATCGGGATGCCCCTCAAGAGCCGGGAGTGTATTGTCGTTGACCCTGAAACCCTGGATCCCGTGCCCCAGGGGGAAAGCGGGGAACTCCTCGTTACTTCTCCCTATACCATAAAGCAGTACTGGAACAAGCCTGAAGAGACCGAACGGGCGTATGTGCATATCGCCGGCAAGATTTATTACAGGATGGGTGACTTTGTTCGCCAGGACGAGGACGGCGAACTTGCGTATGTGGAACGCTCCGCGGACATTATCAAGCACAAGGCCTACAGGGTGTCTGCGTCCGAAGTGGAGGCGGTCCTCCAGGATCATCCGACGGTGATCGGGGCCTGTGTGGTGGGAGTGCCGGACCAGAAGGTCGGGGAGCGAATCAAGGCCATTGTGGTGCTGAAAGAGGATGCGAGGGGAGTGGGTGGCGCTGAACTGCTCAAATGGTGCCGGAACCGCCTTGCATCATACAAGGTCCCCAGTTATATTGAATTCCGTGATATGCTCCCCAAGTCCAAGGTAGGAAAGCTGTTGCGCCGGGAGATCAGGGACGAGGAGCGTCGCCGCATGGATGAATAATAGGGAGATGCGTTGTAATGCCCGAGAACATTTTAAATGACAAGCGCATATTGGCTGTGGACGATGAACCGGATGTATTGGAGAGCCTGGCCGAACAGTTGGATGATTTCGAAGGTCTCATCCTGGATACGGCAACCGATTTCGAGACGGGCTATCATCTGCTCAGGTCGTGGACCTATGATCTTGTCATCCTGGATATCATGGGAGTGCGCGGTTTTGATCTCTTGAATGCGGCTGTTTTCCTGGGATTTCCGACCGTCATGTTAACCGCTCACGTCCTTTCGGTCCGTGCGCTCAAGAAATCCATTGAGATGGGCGCAAGGGCCTACATCCCGAAAGAGCACATGGGAGATATTGTCCAGTTTCTTGAAGATGTTTTGACGCTGGACAGGCGTTCCGGGTGGAAGAGCGTATTCGAGCGGTTGGGAGGGTTTTTCAACAAGAAATTCGGTCCCCAATGGCAGCGGGATAAGAGCACCTTCTGGGATCAGGTCATTTCGGGAAAGTATGACATCGGCCCGGTCATCCTGAAAAAATAGCCGGCTTCTCCAAGCCTGTTTCCCTTTCCGCGTTCCGAACTTCGCCTGCCGCATTTCCCATGAGCTTCCCTGATCCGGCCTCCTGTTTTTTTTGTCTCTCCACGTGATAGATTGTACCACCGACCGGCGCGAAAGAAAGGAGCAGGATATTGAGACCGGGGATGAGAAAAGGCAAGCCGAATCCCAGGTGAAACAGGAGATTCTTGAGGAGGAAACGGAATCTGTCCTTGAATCGGTCCATTCGCCTTGCCGGCACGAGATCGGTATTGTCCCATGCGAGAAAGATGACTGCCGCCCCCGAAGACAGGATCATGATGATGGGGCCTATCGGGGTAACCCACCCCAGGACCATGAGGACCAGGGAAATCAGGACCGGGATGACCATTCGTGGTACCTCCTGTCTTACCAGGCTGAAGAAGAGCTGAACGAGGGGTATTTTCTTCGGTTCCAGGACGCTGCCGGTCAACAACCGCTCCGTGACCCTGGACATGAGGTCCATGAGGACAACGGCAAACAGGATCTGGGCAAGGAGATAGGAAATGATTGCCGAAATCCCCACCAGTAAAAAGGAGAGAAACCAGGACACGATATGCCACAGCCAGACAATAAGGTGGCTTTCCGGCTTCTTCCAGATGAGCTCCAGGATTTCCCCGTGATAGAACAGGATGAGCCAGGCCGCAACAATGGTGACCACCAGGATGACGGCAAAACGGACCAGTCCGAGAAAAAGAAGTTTCGGCGTTTTGAGCCCCAACCAGAGCCCCCGGATATTAGAGAGAACACCATTCAGAATGTTCATATCTTTCCCCCGAATCTCATTGGGCCGTGAGTTTATAGTCAAATTTTGCCTTCACGTGCAGCCTGGCAACCGACACGGATGATGGAAAGGCGGGAAAAGGCGCTGCGGATCGCACGGCCTTCATTGCTTCCCTGTCCAGCATGCCAATGCCGGAAGGCTCCAGGATCCGCAGATCTATCAGTGCCCCCTTCCGGTTGAGCGTGAACAGGAGCAGGAGCTTTCCTTCCAGCAGGTTTTCTCGGGCCTTGGAGGGGTATTTCCAATGGCGCATAAGCTTTGCCTTGATGATCCCGGCGTAAGAAGCATATCGCTTGTCACTGGTATCAAGAGAGATGGTATCCTCGGTATCCTCACCTGGTTTTTGGGAAAGCGGGCTGACCTTGGCCAGGTTTGTCTCTCCACCGCCCTCTGCTTCCAAGGGGTCCACGGGTGGCCGGATGAGTTCAACCCGGTAAGCATGGGAGGATTCAAACGTCCAGCGAAGAGGAAAGGCTTTCTGAACAGCCAGCACGATACCCAGATGGCACACAAGAGATATGAGCAAACTGAGCCTCATAACCACCTTGCCCATATCTCGGCCAAAAAGGCCTTCAAGTGTTCGAAGGGTTTTCCGGACCATTAACCCACCAGTCTGTTTTTTTCTCAAACCACCAGTCGGTGCTGTCTGTTTCCATGATTTCAGCAGCCAGTCGTTTTGCGCCGGCGCTCATGAGTCTTTGGAGGGCGTAGGAAAGCCATTCCCCGGCATAAGGGTTGCCGAGATCCTTTTGTTCCTTCAATGCAAGGATCAGGTCCAGCTGGTCAGCATCCCTTGCCAGCCGGGCTTCGATGGACTCCGCCTTGTTGAACTCCCGTATCAAGTGGAGAATCTCCTCACCGAACACAAGCCCCTGTATCAGGTCAGAGGCGGCCTGCTCTTCAGCTACCCGGACATATCTCTTGTTCACATAGTTGTGATCCCCGGTCCTTGCCTCGGGCAGGTCATGAAAAAGGCACATCAGCACCACCTTCCGGAGATCGGCGGTGGAATTATCCGCCGCCAGGACGTAGCCGATAACCGCGGTCCGGAAGGAATGGTCGGCGACCGACTCACCCCCGGAGCCGAGAAACTGGTACCCGGTCCGGGGTGTTTTCTTGAGCATACCCACTTCAAAGAGGAAATTCGCAATATTTTTCATCATGGCATTTCAATAGGGACATGGGCCTGAAAAGTCAAGAGGGTTTTGTGCGCACACTGCCTTGATTTCTTTTCGCAAAGTGTTTAAGATGAAAATAAAGAGATAGAAGAAAGAAAGCATGAACGACGAGCATTCAGAAAAGATGAAGATTCATGTTTATCCTGATCCCGTACTCAGGGCCAGGGCAGAGCCTGTCCTGGATATTGACGGAGATACCCAGACCCTCATAGACGGGATGATCAGGACCATGTATGCCGCTCCCGGAATCGGCCTTGCGTCAAACCAGGTGGGAAATCTGACCCGGGTTATTGTGTTTGACCGGCATCCGGGAGAAGACGACCGGTCACCTTTTGTGCTCATCAACCCTGAAATCGTGGATGGCGAAGGAAAGATCGTTCGTGAAGAGGCCTGCCTGAGTGTCGTGGATTTCTCAGCGGAGGTGAGCAGGATGGCACAGGTGAGCGTCAAAGGCTTTGACCGGGAGGGGAAACCGGTAAGCATCGACGCGGAAGGCCTGCTGGCGATCTGTTTGCAGCACGAAATTGATCACCTGAATGGTACCCTTTATATCGATCATATCAGCAGCCTCAAAAGGGCCCTCTATAAGAAAAAATTGAAAAAGAGGCAGAAGGAATCGTAATTTCAAAACAACCATTCATGAACCCCTTCGAGACAAAAGAGCTGCCTGAAAAACCAAAGATTATTTTTTTTGGAACGCCGGCCTTTGCCGTGCCGACCTTGAAGAGCCTTGTGGAGCAGGGGCACCACGTGCTGGGAGTAGTTACCCAGCCGGACCGTCCCAAGGGGAGGGGAAGGAAGCTCATGTCTCCACCGGTCAAAGAGACGGCCCTTGAGCTGGGCCTTCGGGTCTTGCAGCCGGAAAAGGCATCCGACCCTGATTTCTGTTCCCGAATCGCCGCCCTGTCACCGGACCTGCTTGTGGTTGTGGCTTTTGGACAGATTCTGAAGAAAACCCTGCTTGAAATTCCCGGGTGGGGGGCGCTCAACATTCATGCGTCGCTCCTGCCCAGGTACCGGGGAGCGGCCCCGATTCAGTGGGCCGTTCTCAACAACGACCCCCGTACGGGTCTGACCGCCATGAGAATGAATGAAGGCCTTGATACCGGGCCCATTTTGTACCAGGAAGAGCTTGCGATCCTCGAAAACGAGACCACGGGAGAGCTCCATGATCGCCTCTCGGAAATGGCTGGCAGGTTCATTCGAACGGTCCTGGAAAAGTGGACAAAGGGAAGGCTTCGTATGAAAGAACAGGACGATTCGTTGGCGTCCTATGCCCCCAAGATTGAACGGCACATGGCCCTGATAGACTGGACCGGAGCCGCGGACGTGATTCACGGCCAAATCCGGGCCTTTGATCCGTGGCCGGGGGCGACTACAACCCTCGCAGGGAAGCAGGTCAAGCTTTTTTCGTCGCGAAAGGTCCGGGAGAGAGAACGGATGGGAACGCCGGGAAGGGTGGTGAAGACCTCTGATGCGGGTATCGTGGTGAAAACCGGAGATGGACTGGTTGAGATCGGGGCGTTGCAACTTGCCGGGAAAAAGAGACTTCCAGCCGGTGAGTTTTTGCGGGGGTTCCCCCTGGAGGAGGGGACGATCCTGGGTGAATAGAGATATGAATCCGAGGGACCTGGCACTCCAGGTGCTGAACAATCTGGACCGGTATCCGGGTCATCCTGCATATTCTCTGGAGCGTGCCGCTCAAGGCGATATTCGCGGTTCTGACAGGGACAGGGCCTTCGCGGTACACCTGGTTCAAGGCGTGTTGAGGTGGCGCCTTCGCCTCGACTGGATTGTGCAACAGACCCTGCAATTCCCCTTCAAGAACATCCGGCCGGATGTCCTGAATGTGCTTCGTCTCGCGGTCTACCAGGTCTTTTTTATGGATCGGGTCCCTGATTCGGCGGCGGTGAACGAAGCGGTCAAGCAGGTCAAACGCATAGCCGCAACGCATGTGGTGAGATCCGTCAATGGCATTCTGAGGCAGGTGTGCAGGGAGAAGGGGAATCTTTCTTTCCCGAATCGCTCTCCTGAACAAATACGACATCTCTCTGTTCGTCACTCCTATCCTGCATGGCTGGTCCGCAAGTGGGTGCGGGAAATGGGAGAAGCCGATGCGGAAAGACTCCTGATAGCCGGGAACAGGATCCCTCACCTTGTCGTCAGAACCAACACGTTAAAGGTTGATCGGCCGCGATTGATGGTTTCCCTTCAAAAAGAGGGTATCTCGGCCACGCCCACCAATTTTTCTCCGGAAGGTCTGACCCTTGTCGATATGCAGGGCCCGGTCGACCGTTTGTCATCATTTCAGTCAGGCCTTTTTCAGGTCCAGGGGGAAGCAGCGCAAATATGCTCGCATCTCCTCTCCCCAAAGCCCGGTGAGTCCATTCTGGATGTCTGTTCGGGCCTGGGGGGAAAGAGCACGCACATGGCCCAGCTCATGGAAGACCGGGGGCTGATCGTGGCGATTGACAGGAACCGGCAAAAACTGGTAAAGCTGGGTGAGAACTCCCGGCGGCTGGGTATCCACGTGGTAAAGCCCCTGGCGGGTGATGTGGAGCGGGCCCTTCCGGGGTTGTTGAAATCCTCCTTTGACAGGATTATGGTGGACGGCCCCTGTTCCGCTCTGGGTGTTATTTCCCGGCACCCCGACGTGAAATGGAACCGGGAAGAAAAAGATCTCATCCGTCTTGGAAAATTGCAGGAACGCTTTTTGAACAGGGCTCTTCCGCTGTTACGGGCCGGCGGGAAGCTGCTCTATGTGGCCTGCACTCTTTCAAAGGAGGAAAACGAGAAGGTCGTGGAGGGGTTCCTGCAGAAGAACAGGAGAGTGAGGCTCGTGCATCTCCGCCATCATGCCCCTGTATGGGTGCAGGAACTGGTGGACGAAGCGGGGTTTATGAAATCATTGCCGCACGTGCATGGGATGGACGGCTTTTTTGGTGCACTCTTTGAAAAAAGAGACTAACCGTGCTGATCAATCG
>JAFDGR010000279.1 GCA_019309145.1 Deltaproteobacteria bacterium
GTTGTTCCAGGTGATCAAAAATCCAGGCAAGCGCCATGTCCCCGAACTTGAAATGATGCCCGTATGATTCGCCGTCCGTGGCGATATTCACCAGGCAGGCCCCTTCCCTTTCAGCCCCAATTCCTGTTTCAAGGCGACCAAGAAAATCGCTCCCTGACGAAAGGATCTTCTCATAGGCAACTGCCCTGGAAAGCTCCCGGTCAAAAAAGAACACATCGATGAAGGGCGATTCACCCCCTCGTGGAAAGACCCGATAAGGCTTTGTGGTGTCGATGTCTCCACCGGACACATCCTTCCATGTTCCGGCAGCGTCTCCAAGGGCTCGCACCGCCACGGCCTGGGTGGGTGCCAGCACTGTAAACCGGATGCCCTCCTCGGCCATGAGGGCGAGGCTTTCGAGGTCTACCGCGGTCTCAGCGAGCCACATGCCTTCGGCGGGACGCCCGAATCGGGCGGCAAAATCCGCGAGACCCCATCGGATCTGGGTTCGTTTGTCCCGGGTCGTGGCAAGGGGCATGATGAGGTGATTGTAGACCTGGGCCATGGCGTTTCCGTGGCCATGATATCTCCCGCGGCTTATCCGGTCGGCGGCAAGGATCTCCTGGTAGATCCATGGGTGGGCTTTTTCAAGCCATGAAAGCAGGGTGGGCCCAAAATCAAAGTTCATATATGCATAGTTATTCACGAGCTTCAGGATCCGCCCTTCATCCGCTTCAAGCCTGGCCCTGGTATTGGGCCCGTAACACTCCCGTGTCACCCGCTCGTTCCAGTCGTGATAAGGGAACGCGGAAGGTTGATATTCTATTACCTCCAACCAGGGATTCTCCCGGGGAGGTTGATAGAAGTGCCCGTGTATGCAAAGAAAATTTCCGCTCATTTGTGCACGCCACCCATACGCTTGATTGCCCGCTCAAAAACCTCCAGGTACTGCTTTGCTGCTTTCCGCCAGGAAAAATCCTGTCCCATGCCCTCGCGCATCATGGCCTGCCAGTAGTCCTTGTCTTTATAGACCGTGTTTGCACGCTCGATTGCCGCCAGAAGAGATCCAGCATCAAAATCCCGGAACTTGAATCCCGTGCCGGGAAATCGCCGTTCTTTGGGATCCTGGACCGTGTCATTGAGCCCACCGGTAGCCCGTACCACGGGAATACTTCCATACCTGAGGGCATACATCTGGGTGAGCCCGCATGGTTCATAGAGAGAAGGCACCAGCATAATATCGGAGCCGCCATAGATCTTATGGGCAAGAGGTTCGTCAAACCCCTTGATGAATCTGAAACGGTCCTGGTGGCTATCCTGAAGTCCGGAAAACGCTTTTTCATATTTGACTTCACCGGACCCGAGAAGCACCAGTCCCACATCCAGTGCGAAGAGCTTCTCAGCAGCTTCCAACAGGAGCTCGCATCCCTTTTGCGAGACAAGCCTGCTCACCATGCCGAGCAGGGGGCCGTTCATCAACCTCATGGGCAGCCCCAGCTCTTTCAAAAGCGCATTCTTGCATTGCTTCTTGCCTGAGAGGTCCTGCCGGGAATAGGGAGCGTGCAGGTGAACGTCTTTTGCAGGATCCCATTCTTTCTCGTCTATTCCATTTAAGATACCGAAAAGCCGATCTTTCATACTCCTCAAAAGCCCGTCGAAACCGCATCCGAATTCATGGGTCTGGATCTCCTCAGCATAGGTTGGGCTGACCGTGGTCACGGCATGCGCGAACACGATCCCCGCTTTGAGCAGGCTCATCTGCCCGTAAAATTCGAGACCTTCCATGCGATAATATTCATTCGGGAGCCCGATGAAAGAAATATGTTCCGGCGGAACCAGGCCCTGGTATCCCAGGTTATGAATAGTAAAGACGCCGGCCGTTCCGGGCAAGGTCCCCTCATGCAGGAGCGCCATGAGCAGCCCGGTCTGCCAGTCATTCGCCAGGATGACATCGGGATCATAACGCAACGCGCGACAGAGGAGAGGGATGCTCCGGGAAAAAAAGATAAAGCGCTCTCGGCTGTCAAAGTATTCTCCTTCGGCTGTACCGTAGATTTCAGAGCGATCAAAAAATTCATCCCGCCGCACCAGGTAGATGGGAATGCCCGGGTTGACTTCGGTTACCAGGACGTCAGCGGAAAGGTTCCTTGGCCCCAGTTTCACGGGGATCCCCTTTGTCACCACTGCCGGAGCTTCAGCTTTTTCGAGCGCGTTCCTGTACGCCGGGATCACCAGAGATACTTCACAACCGACTTCCTGTAGCGCGGAAGGCAGCGCCCCGACAACGTCACCTAAGCCCCCTGTTTTTGCCAGGGGCGCGGCTTCAGAGGCGGCAATAAGAATACGCATATGTTTTTCCTCTCATCCCTGATGGACTCCTCAAAAATCCCTCCTTGGATTTTTTGCTCAAGCCCGTGTATGGGCACAATGATGACTCCCAACCAGGTCGTGGCTCCCACGACGGGCAAACAAATCGGCATTGCGCCAATTAGTTTCATGTTCGGTAAGGCCCGTACGATTGTCAATAAAATAATGCGCTGGAGCGGCCAGGCTTCAGAGACAGGATGCGGGGACTTTTTATTGAGCTGATACACCCTTTTTGATAGGATGCCCGGAAACCTGCAGAATGGAGTGTCGCAACAATGGAAAAGAAGGAATGGCAGGAAAAGGGGAAAGGGCACCGGGAGCGGTTGCGCAAAAGATTCGAGGAAGGCGGCATTGAACGATTTTCAGATGAGGAAGTTGTGGAGTTCCTCCTCACGCTGGGGACTCCGCGGAAAGACGTAAAAGCGGCGGCCCGGGAAGCGATACATCGTTTTGGGAGCCTTTCCCAGGTGCTTTCAGCACCCCGCGACAAGCTCCTCCAAATCAAGGGGATCGGCCCGAAAAACGCCCTGTATATGAGACTTGTCCACCAGGTTGCTGGACGATATCTGCGTGACCGCGCAAAACAGAAACCTTTTTTCGGCTCGTCAAAGGCGGTATTTGATTACCTGTTCCATTCCATGCGGGACCTCAAGCGGGAGGTGTTCAAGGTGCTCTTTCTCGACCGTAAAAACCAGTTGCTGGCAGATGAGGACGTCTTTCTCGGGAGCCTTACCGGCAGTGCCGTGTATCCGAGGGAGATCATGACCCTGGCCCTTGAACACAAGGCTGCGGCCCTTGTTTTTGTGCACAACCATCCCTCGGGTGACCCCGCTCCTTCTCCGGAAGACCGCAGGGTGACCCGGGACCTCCTCTGGGCCGCAAAGCTTCTCCTGATCCAGGTCCTGGACCATATCGTCATCGGGGACAACCGCTATTACAGCTTTGCCGATGAAGGCCTGATAAAACGATTCTCAGATCAGTACGAGGAACGTCTTTCTTCCGGCATTGCCCCTTGACATGGGAAATGAAAAAAGAAATCATAAGCACAGGCGAGAGTGGCGGAACTGGTAGACGCGCTGGACTTAGGATCCAGTGGAGCAATCCGTGGGGGTTCGAGTCCCCCCTCTCGCACCAGCAATCATACATCTCATCTCCCACCCCTTTTTGACCGGCATACTTGTTGCTTCTTTCTCAAAATGATCATAATACACTGCCGCGGAAAGCTAAGAATGCAAGGGCATGGTTTCGTGGATACGGTAAGTTTGTCAATATATTCACTCCATGCTGACAATTTTTTGGCGCTATGGCCCCGGCCGTGCTGCGGCGGCATCATTGACTTCCCGTGTGGGAAGCGCTCCGGGAGTCGCACATCATAACGCGGGATAAAATGATACGAACAGGGTCTGGTTGACAAGGAGGGTAACGTATGAAGAGGAACACAAAGATCGTAGTCATGATCACCCTTGCGCGGGGGCCT
>JAFDGR010000280.1 GCA_019309145.1 Deltaproteobacteria bacterium
TCCAGGTGGTGGGCTTTACCGAAGATGTCCCCATGACGGACCTGGTCGATCTTGGGAAGCGCTATGGTATTCCGGTCATGGAAGACCTGGGGAGCGGATCCCTTGTTGATTTTTCAAGGTACGGGCTTGTCAAAGAGCCCACTGTGCAGGAGACGCTTGCCCAGGGCGCGGACGTGGTCTCTTTCAGTGGTGACAAACTGCTCGGCGGCCCACAGGCGGGCATCATCCTGGGCCGCAAGTCCATTGTGGATGCCATCAGGAAGAACCAATTGAACCGTGCCCTCCGCATTGACAAACTAACACTCCTCGCCCTTGAAGAAACGCTCCGGCTGTACCGGGACGAACACACTGCCGTCAGGGTCATTCCTACCCTGCGGATGATGCTCGGATCGTACCGGGAGATGGTGAGGAAAGCGGAACGGCTCCGAAAGATGATCGGCAACCCGGGAAGCCGCTCCTTTACGATAACGATGGAAGACGGGAATTCAAGAGCGGGAGGAGGATCGCTCCCGCTCCTGGAATTACCCACGCGTCTGTTGTGCCTGGTGCCGAGGGAAAGGGATGCCCAATTTATGGAACGGTGGCTCCGGGCATGTGACCCCCCTATTATCGCACGTGTGGAAAGAGAAAGAGTGGTCCTCGATGTGAGGACCATCCAATCGAGAGAATTCATGACCGTGGCGGAAGCCGTCAGGTCACTCGCAAAGGCTCGGGGGTAGAGGGCCCTGTCCCGATGAAACAGGTCTGGGCTCGTATCGGCCCAAACCTGTTGCGGTCGGAGGCGGGGATTTAAATGCTGTCGCTCAGCGCTTTGCCCGCCTTGAACTTCACGACTTTCTTGGCCTTGATCTTAATGGTTTCGCCTGTCCTGGGATTTCTCCCGGTTCGTGCTTTCCTCTTGTTGACTGAAAATGTGCCAAATCCTGCCAGGGCAAGCCTGCCTTCTTTTTTCAACGTCTTTTTGGCCGTCTCTACGAATGAATTGAGTGCTCTTTCGGCATCTGCCTTGGCCAGGCCACTTTTCTTCGCGATTTCAGCGACTAATTCCGCTTTTGTCATAATATCCCTCCTTGCTTTAATGAATAATAGATGAATAAATAAACACCTGTTGCCCTAAACGACTCAACCCCCTGTCAATTTACCCTCTGTTACGTAACCTGTTATATGTTGGGATGCCGTGGGATTCAATATCGCCCTCTAATCGAGCTTGTTGATGCTTTGGGAAGTTCATCCGAGAAAAGATTTCTTATGCCTTACCATAGCAATAGGCCAATTTCAATGAAAAACTAACCTGAATTCACACCTGGATGGATTTTTTAGGGGAAAAAAGGGGGGGAAAGCCGCAAGTTGACAAATAGCGGTAAAAGCTTTAGTTTTTCAGAACAAGAGTGCACGCAACTCTCTGGACTTCAATGTCCAGGCAAGTGAAAGGGATACGTGATGAAAGATATCATTGAAAAAGCCCTTGAAGAGAGCCTGCGGGTAAAGGAAACATTCGTCAGGTCCCATGTGAAAGCGATCATGGATGTTGCGGAAAAAATTGCAGCAGCGTTTCTCAATGACCGAAAGCTGTTGATCTGTGGAAACGGAGGCAGTGCAGCCGACGCGCAACATATCGCGTCCGAATTCGTGAACCGTTATCTCCTGGAGAGGCCACCGCTTCCCGCCCTGGCGTTGACAACGGATACTTCTGCGATCACCAGCATCGCAAATGATTATACTTTTGATGATATTTTTTCTAAACAGGTGAAGGCGCTGGGGCTGGAAGGAGATATCCTGCTGGCCATCAGCACCAGCGGGGAGTCAGAAAATGTGCTCCGGGCGGTTCGTGACGCAAAGACCCAGGGACTCTATACGGTCGGGCTTACCGGGAAAGACGGTGGGAAGCTGGCTCCACTTACCGATATTTCCCTTGTGGTGGGAAGTGACGTCACAGCCAGGATTCAAGAGGCTCATATCCTGGTGGGGCACATCCTGTGCCGCCTGGTGGATTATATCCTGTTTCAGCGGCATTAGGCAGTACACATCCAGAAAAGGCTATTTTGCCCGATATCGTCGTTATGCTCAAATTTTAATCCTCGAAATACCTGACTTGTATTCCTGTGGTTAAAATTCTCGCATGCCTTGATCTCGAACAAACTATCTCATTTCTGGATGCGCACTGATTAACTGTTGTTGGGTTTCCAGGTTGAGTGTGCAAGGTTGGTTCCCACAAACTCTCAACCCTGAACCTTTGAACCTTGAACCTTTGAACCTTGAACCTAAGTATATTATGTCACCTATAAAACCGATATCGCTGGATGGACTTGGTTCCTATCCTCTCAAGGAGCGACCGAGCAAGGTACAGGCGGGTGATTTTGCCCAGCCATGGCTCAAAGGGGGTTCATTCTCTCAGTGGCTGGGGTGTCTCCCCAATGTGCTTGCCGCCAGGGATTTGAAAGAGATTGCCCAAAAGATCATTGATGCTGTCTTGGACGAAAAGAAGGTGCTTTTGGCCATGGGAGCACATGTGATAAAAGTGGGCCTCAACCCGGTGGTTATTCATCTGATGGAGTGTGGAGTGATAAGCGCCATAGCAATGAACGGTGCCGGGATTATCCATGACGCGGAACTGGCAATGGTGGGGCACACTTCGGAGGATGTGGCCGCGGAACTCGGCAACGGCCGATTCGGGGTGGCTGAAGAAACCGGAAAATACCTCAACGAGGCGATCGTGGAAGGCGCGAAGCAAGGATGGGGGCTCGGCCGGGCCGTCGGTGCCATGCTGGCGAAAAAAGATTTTCCCCATAACTCGTTGAGCATCCTGGCACGGGCATACGAGGCGGATATCCCGGTCACGGTACACGTGGCGGTGGGCACGGATATCATCCATTTTCACCCCGGCGCGGACGGGGCTTCCATTGGGAAGACTTCTCACCTGGATTTTCGGATCTTTGCGCGTATGGTATCCATGCTTGAGCGGGGCGTTTTCCTGAACGTGGGATCGGCGGTGATTCTTCCCGAGGTATTTTTGAAAGCCCTGTCCCTGGTGCGAAACCTGGGATTTGAGGTCAAGCATTTTACCACGGTGAATATGGATTTTATCACGCACTATCGGCCCATGACCAACGTGGTGGACCGGCCCACCAGGGAAGGGGGAAAGGGATACTCGCTGGTGGGACATCACGAAATCATGTTCCCGCTGCTGGCCGCCGGTATCATTGAAGGCCTGGAACAGAAAAAGTAAGGAAAGGGGACTGTTATGCCCATCTATGAATACAGGTGTCGAGCCTGTGACAAAGAGTTTGAGATCATTGTTTTCGGAAGCGATGATGAGGTGACCTGTCCGGAATGCAAGGGCGGTGATGTGGAACGCCTCATGTCCGCATGCGGATTCAAGAGCGGGGGAAATTTTACTCCATCCAAGGGCTCGTCCGGATGTGCCTCATGCTCCAGCACAAACTGCAGCGGGTGCCATTAATTCCTGAAACTTAGGCCAGTGTTTGACTTTTATCGTTCGACAGGGAGGCAGGAGTATTCGGTATATCATGTGGGAGAGGCTAAAGGCTCAAGGCCAAAGGGTATAAACAACAGAAAATCGGGCCCGGTATTTGCCTTATACCTTCGGGATTGCATGATTCTGGATTTTCCCGAATCTTGCGTATTGTGATGGCAAGAATGAGTTGAAGCATATCCTGTAACACTTGAAATTACTACCGCCCTTGCATGTACGCTTCAGTCGGATGAACCTGCTTTGTCATTCCGTCAAGCCATTGGCGGAGTGGCTTTTTGTTGAGAGGGAGCCGTAGAATGAAAGACACGTTCCGTATCGGTTTCGGATAC
>JAFDGR010000281.1 GCA_019309145.1 Deltaproteobacteria bacterium
CGAGAGCAAGCACCGGCAATAGGATAAAAAAAGCCCGTGCCGGCCATTTTCTGCCCCTTCCTCCTGCCAAACTGGAAACTGCGAGGTTTGAGAGACGGTCTTTCCTGGCGGTTGATGGAGCATAATACCCTGTTCGATTACCCGGGTGTTCCATTCTTTTCTCTTGTACTGCTTTTCCCTGTTAACTGTCGTTTTATTTTCCTGCGAAGGAGTGATTGAAAGCCGCCATTGGTCCCGCCGGTAGATGACACGGCTTCATTATTGTTCCCCGGGGGGTCTTCGAATCTCCTGAGGAGCGTTATGCTTTCAGTTCCTACCCCGAGTACCAACCATTCACCACACACTTCCACCAGTGCGATCGAGCGCTTGGGCGCGAGGCTCAGTGATCCGATCACTCGCATGGCAGGGTATTTATTCAATAAAAACCGGCCATCCCGTATTTTTCTTGACAGGTAATAAAGGCCGAAAATCATACCAATGACGAGCAAAAGGGCTGCGCCCATTTTGAGGCTCGCCATACCCATGTCTCCCGGGGGAAGATTCGCCTCCCCGGGTCCGGCTGCCTTGCCTCCGCGCACAGACATGAAAAAGATAAGAAAGGTAAAGAAAAAAGAGCACGTCGAGACTCCTGCTTTTCTCAGCACCGTATGGAGAAGTTTCATTGCTGGCCAGGATTGTTTCTCCCGATTCATCCTAATTCCTTCACTCTTTCTCCCGGGCTGATGATGTTGGTGAGCCTGATCGCAAACTTCTCGTTCACCACCACGACTTCACCATGGCCCATGAGCTTCTGGTTGATGTAGATATCAACCGGTTCATTGGTCAGCTTTTCCAACTCGACTACCGATCCCTGTCCAAGCTTCAGCAAATCACCAATTTGAATCCGGGTCCTGCCAAGCTCCACCGTAATTTCCAGCGGTATATCGAGGAGAAAATCAATGCTCTGAGGGCTGTCACCACCCTCCAGGCCCGGCTCCACTTCCGCAAAATCCACATTTTCAGGAGAGGCACTCTGCTCCGGGGCAGGATTCTCGGTACCTTGTTCATTCTGATCGTTCATCGAACCACCTCATTAAAAAATATTTCAATCATAAAAACGCCGATTTTCTAAAAGCCTTCTATCTATCCTGCATCTCCATTCAGGGTATTGGCCACCCGGAATACCTTTTTTCGTCCATAGCGGCCGGCATATCCCTGGTATTTGGGAATCCCTTGAACACGGGCCAGCAGTTTTTCTTGAAAACTGTTATTAAGGACCAGGATAACCCCCTCTTTCATATTCAGAAAATCTCTGACCGCGAGATTGCTCTTCCCCAGGTCAACACTGAAATCCACCGTGGATTCATAAATGCGCTGCCGGAGGAGCGAAATCCACATCCTGTCTTGCTCACTCTCATCCTTCTGGTAGCTACCTGAAAGTTTTTCACGTATGGGCTGAATGCTCGCGTACGGAATACACAGGGTGATGTTGCCGGCGGCTTTTTTCAATTCCACTTCAAATTTCACCGAGATCAGGAATTCGCCCGGGGGCATCACGTTTACCCCCTGGGGATTGGTCTCTGAACGGACGAAAACTGTTTTTACGGGGTGCACGTCTTTCCACGCCTTCTCCATATCCGCCAGGGCAATGTTGACCACTTTCTCTATAATTTTTTGCTCGATAGAGGTGAAATCTCTTCCCTCCACCCTGGCTGCTCCCGCCCCGTTTCCCCCGAAAAATGCCTCGATCAGGCTGAAGACCAGCCTTGTTTCTATAACCAGCATTCCAACACCGCGAAGGGGTTCAATCTTGAACAGATGGAGACTCGTCGGGAGGGGTAAAGATCTCTGGAATTCTTCAAATTTAATCATCTCCAGGGGACCGGCATCTATTTCAACCATCTTGCCCAGGGCATTGGACAGGGAGTTTTTCAGCCTGTGGGCATATCGCTGGTTCGCAAGCACGAAAAGAGGCATGTTCCCCTTCAGATTCCTCCCCTGGCTACTCCAGTCGTATGATTCGTATTCGCCATCCGTTTCAAGGGAATCGTTCTCCGTCTCCACATCACCGGTATCCATTCCCTTCAGCAGGGCATCTACTTCGTCTTGTGAGAGTATCTGGTTCACGCCTTCCTTCTTTCCGTTGGCCCGTTGGCCAGTGTACCCGTTAACTTTTTTGAGCCGTCTCGGATTAAAATGTTACCCTTCTTCTTTTGCCTTCTGCCTTAGGCCTGTCTTCAGGTTGGCCCATTGGTCTGTTGATAGTTTCAGCCACTTGACCCCCTTCATGCTCTATTGGACGATAAATTGGGTAAAATAGACGTTCCTCACCTTGCCCGTTTTCAGGTATCCATTGACCATTCCGAGAATTTCAGCACGCAGTTCATATTTCCCCGAAAGATCACTGACGTCCTTGTAACTCTTGCTGCTCAAGAGCGTAAGGATACCGTCCCTGAACTGGGGAAGTCGTTTGTCCATCTCGGTACGTAAGTCTTCCTTGTCCATCTCAAACGCAAGTTTCACCTTCAGGTACCGTTTCCCCAGCGGTTCGTTCAAGTTCACAATGAACGGATCCATGGCATATAGAGGACCGATGTCCTGCCTTGAATCCTCTTTGACCGATTTGGCGGCATTTTCATTGTTTTTCCCGCCAAGCACACTGTTCAACATACCGCTTTTCCAGGCAAACGCCCCTCCCCCCAGCAGCAGGACGACCACCACTGCGAGGATGATAAGTTTCATGGGGGATTTCTTCCCCGATGTTTCCTTTTCCTGTTCCTTGACCGCTTCTTTTTCTTCTTCAGCCATCTTCCCGTTCTCCTGTTACCCTTTTCTTTGCGCCAGGGAGCTTCGCTGTCTTACTTGAATGAGCTCTCTCGCATCTGGGGAGGCAGATACGCGTTGAGTTTCTGTTCGATCACTCTTGGGTTCTCTCCCTTGGCGATGGAAATAACCCCTTCCGTCATCAGGTCCTTTACCATGACCTCGGCACTACTCCTGTTCTTGAGTTTTCCCGCAATGGGGAGACATATAATGTTCGCCATCAGGGCCCCGTAGAACGTGGTCAGAAGGGCGACCGCCATGGAGGGCCCGATGGTGCTGGGGTCATCCATGGTCTGCAGCATCTGCACGAGTCCTATGAGGGTCCCGATCATCCCCATAGCAGGGGCAAAGGTCCCCAGGGTCGTAAAGATCTCAGCCCCCAGCTTGTGCCGGTCCTGGATGGCAACCACCTCTGTTTCCAGGATATCCCGGATGGAACCCGGCTCGAGCCCATCCACGGCAAGCTGCAAGCCCTTTTTCATGAATTCATCACTTGCCTCGTTCGCACTGGATTCAAGGGCAAGAATTCCCTCACGCCGGGCAATCCCGGCAAGTCTTACAAAGTTGGCGATGACTTCATTGGCGGTCACTTGCTTGTGGAGAAAGGCATTCTTGACCACCTTGATAACCTTGAGCATGTCCGGGAGGGGATAGTTGATCATGGTGGCGCCAAGTGACCCTCCAATTACGATGAGGACCGAAGGAATATTGAAAAACAATCCCAGACTTCCGCCCATCAGGATGGCAGATACGACAAGGGCAAAGGCTGTAATAATACCAACGAGGGTTGCGATATCCATGCGACTCATTTCTCCGGAAGAAATTATTTGGTCGCAATAGTATTAAGCAACCACCGTGCCAGAAGCGTCCGTGTGGAACATTTCCTTTTCAATTACCTTTTTATCTTTTTATTTCAATAAGATAATCAAACAAGAAAGGATCGGGATGAGATTGGAAAGAGGAACGCGAAAAAAATTGTCAATATATTGACGCGACTCCACGAGTTCACAGTCGGGAG
>JAFDGR010000049.1 GCA_019309145.1 Deltaproteobacteria bacterium
CGGCAAGATCTTCCAGGCAGTGGGCGTGGCCCTGCCGCCTACGATTCGTGAGATCACAGGAGCATAAAACAGCTCAGAAAGAACGCAGGTAGTGCCAAGGGAGAATTGCGGCCTTGTAACACCCTGTTTTTACATAACATTAAAAATCTAGGTGTCAAAGATCTGTTAGGCCGTTCATAAGAATCAGTATCTTAATGCTCTCTCATGGAGTCCAGCTGGAGGATATTAAAGATTTTTATCGTAGTGGAGATGTTAGAGGACATGTTCCGTATTCATGATTGGATCACGTCCATATGTGATACAGTTTTTGCATCACTACCCGCCACAGTGGAGGGTGAAGATGGTCACCTGATCGCCTTCGTCAAGGGTTGTGTCCAGCCAGTTGAGGTGAATGATGAACCGTCCATTCTTGGTAATGCTGACATTGGGCTTTAGGGCCGCATTTTTGTTGTAGAAGACCTCCCCGGCGCCTTGGTTCCGTTCACAGAGTTGCCGCAACAGATCCTTTATGCTGGCCCCCTCGGCGAGCTCCAGATCCAGTTCGCCGCCTGAAAAAAGGTCTCTGAACCGGCCTTTCAGGTCCACCTGTATATTCAAGAAATGTCTCCTTCCTTCATCGCCGGTCTAAAGCAGGGTAACGCGGCACGTTTAAGCGCAAGCCAGTATGGCGCGTTTAACCAGGGTCTTGGCCACATGCACCATATATCCATTGTCGTGTAACGGCTTGGCAGCAGCCAATGCTGCTTCACCTGCGGACTCGGCACTCGCCTCGTCAATCCCTTTGCCCGTGATTGACTCTTCCGCTGCCAGCGCACGCAACGGCTTCACATACACCGCATTCAGGCAGATTCGGGCCTCGGTCACCGTCCCGTCTTTAACAGACACCCTCACCGCACAGTTCACGATGGGAAAATCAATGGACTTCCTCAGCGCAAACTTCAAAAAAACACTCCGCGTCTTCTCTCTCGGCTGGGGCAGCTGGATCTCCGTCACCAGTTCATCGTTGTCCAGAACCGTGGTCCCGGACACCCCCACCTGAAAAAAATCCTCGGCCGCAACCGTCCGCTTGGTGGTCTTGATCTTTCCATCCAGCGCAATCACCGCAGGGGCCGTATCACTGGGATGAACCGCAATGCATCCTTCCTCCACACTCCCCCCGAAGATGGAATGGTATCGCGTGTCTCCGGCCAGCGCATAGCACCGGCCGCCTCCCTTCCGCAAACACGGAAACCGGTTATCCGGATTCCGGTAATACCAGCACCGGATGTCCTGACACAGATTCCCCCCCAGCGTCCCCATCTCCCTCAAATGAGGAGAGGCCGTCCTGCGGGCCGCTTCAGCCAAAGCCCAGAAGCCGGCCTTGACCGTGTGGTTGTGGGCGATGTCTTCCAGTATGGCCAAAGGACCGATCTTCAAAAACCCGTTTTCCTCACGGATTCTGTCCAGCCCCGGAATGGTCTTGATGTTGATCAGCGCTTCCGGGTACGTCGGCAGGATTCGATCCTTCATCTTGCCCAGGACATCCGTCCCGCCGGCAATGAGACTCGCCCTGCCGCCGTATCGCCTCAATAGGGACACCGCTTCTTCGATGCTCGATGCGTTCAAATGGGTAAATGTCTTCATGCTGCTCCCCCTATAGCTTTCCCAGGGCTCTTAAGACCCTCTCCGGTGTAATCGGAAACTCGTAAATCCATTTCCCTATGGCATTGTAAACAGCGGGCACCAGCAATGCCGGGATGACCGTTGCGATGTCCTCACCGATGCCCGTTGCCCCGTAGGGGCCGTACCCCTGCTGGGTCTCCACCAGGTGGGTGTCAATATCCCCGCAATCCTCTATGGTTGCAATTTTATAATCCAGGAGGTTACCGTTGAGCATCACACCGGTGGCCGGATCATGGACCACTTCTTCAAAAAGTGCCCTGCTCACACCCATGTAGGTGCCGCCGTACTGCTGGCCGGCGCACGACTCGGGGCTGATCACCTTTCCCACGTCATTGACATTCACCACATTGGTGACAGTGACTTCTCCGGTTTCCGTATTTACTTCCACTTCCATGAAATGGACCTGGCGGCAGAACTTGGGCCGGAAGCCTTTGTAGCAACCGATTTGGGCCTGGTAAGCATGGGCGAAAAGGGGGACACTGAAGGGGTGGCGCTCTGCTCCATACAGTTCATGGAATGACAGGGGGCCCGCTTCAGCGGATGGGCCCACCAGCTCTGCCAGTGTCAATTTCTGAGACGGATCCGCCTTCACAAAAATCACGCTGTCTTTGATGTCAAGATCCTCTGGCTTCATATCCGGGAAGAGGGGTGGGTACATGCCTCTCTGAGTGACCGCCCGGGGGCTCGTGGCCGCTTCGAGAATCTTGGCTTTTAACAACCTGGCGCAGTGCCTGACCGCCCAACCGTTCACACCGGTGTTGGTGGACGAATCCGGGCACATGGGGAAAAAGCCGGTATCCGTATGGGGCCGGTAGAAAACATCTTCTAAGCGCATCCCTAGTTCGTTGGCCGCAATCTGGCAATACCCGGTTTCGGCATTCACCCCGTTATCGCACCGCATCCCCAAGATGCTCACGGTGCCGTCGTTCCTTTCAAGGCGCATGGCGATTTCACCGGAGCCGCAGGAGTCATCCCATTCATGGGTCCAGGTGAATCCTATACCGTGCATCTTGCCGTTGGGCAGCTTCTTGGTTCCCGGCTTATGCCATTTCTCGTCCCAGCCTGCAGCGGCTTTTCCTTTTTCTAAGCACTCCCTAAGGCTGTCCCGCGGGGTGAACCCCACCTCTTCCTTGCGTTCGTTCAGCCAATTCATGTCATGACCCTTGGCCCCGTCGTTGATCAACGCAACGTCGATGGGGTCCATGTCGAGTTCCGCGGCCACCCGGTCCATGACCAGGGTGAACGACATGGTGTTGGGAAGCTGTTCGCAGCGCACCGCGGTGTTGGGGCCCTTATTGACCTTAATGACCTTGCGGGGGGCATTGAGATTGGGAATCTGCGTGTTGTCCTCGAAGTGGGTGCCGGGGCCGAATCCCTCCCACTGGGGATTGGCGAAATGACCTCTGGCTTCAACGGCGAGGATTCTGCCGTCATTGTTGAATCCCACCTTGTAATAATAATTCCCTTCATCCATAGAGCCGCCGTAGAAGTCCCCTCTCCTATCGAACACGTATTTCACCGGACGCCCGGTCCTTTTGGCCAGCACCGCCGCACAATACATGGGGCCCTGATTCCAGTAAAACTGGGTCCACCCCCCGAAAGTGGCCCCCTGGTAGAGCATGTGCATCTCAATCCGATTCATGGGGATGTGTTCGAACCAGGAAGAAATGGCCCGCTTGTTTTCATGCGGGCGCTGGTGTTTGAGCCAAAACTCCGGATATTCCCCGTTCCAGCGGACCACGCCGCAGGGCCGTTCAGGGGATACATACGTATGAAGGGTTCGGGTCGCCTGAAATTCCAGCACCCGGTCCGCTTCCTTGAAGCCCTTTTCCACCTCTCCGTGGCCCTCAATATGCTCCACCTCCAGATTGCCTTCTGGAAAATCCTCGGGATGGGCCAGGGGCGCATCGGGTGACAGTGCCGCTTCCACATCGAGAAGAAACGGCCTCTCCTCCCACTCCACCTGAATCAATCGAACGGCTTCATCCGCGATATCTTCGGTATCCGCCACTACGGCCACTCCCACAGGCTCCCCTTCGAAGTGGGCCACATGGGGGATGGGTGCAATGGCTGTGGGGCCGTGTCCGCCCAGATCAACCACTTCGGGCAGTGCTGGGTCGTCGTAGCGCAACACACCCCGTACCCCGCGCAGCGCCTCCGCCTTTCGGGTATCCATGGCCTTGATTTCCGCGTGGGGATAAGGCGATGTCAGAAACTTGAGATAGAGCATGCCGGGCAGCTGGACATCCATGGTGTATTCAGCCCGACCACTGGCCTTTTCAATGCCATCCAGCCGCTGGACATCCGGCTTTCCAATCTGATCGAACGCCTCCAAAGGGTACTTGTCAAACCCGACATTGTCCTCCATTTCGATCATTCGATCGTATTCCGTTTGTACACTCTGTACGCTCATGCTATTTTCCCCCTTCGCGTTCTCTCAGCATATCTGCTGCTTCCATGATGGCTTTGGGATGCTGGGGATAGGTGCCACACCGGCAGAGATTCCCGCCCAGGGCCTCCCGGATCTCTTCTTCCTCGGGATCCGGATTCTTGTCCAACAGCGCCTTGGCCGTGGTGATGAAGCCCGGCGTGCAGTACCCGCACTGCATGCAGTGGTGCTTCACATACGTCTCCACCAGCGGATGACCCGCATCCGCGATCCCTTCCGCCGTCTCAATGCGGTTCCCGTCACACTCAATGGCCAGCGTCATACACGACAGGATCGGCCTGCCGTTCATGATCACCGTGCACGACCCGCACGCCCCACGGTCACAGAACATCTTGGGGGAGGTCAGCCCCAGCTTGTCGTGAATCAGATAATTGAGCGTCCATTCCGGCTGCACCTGAACCTCATACATTTCTCCATTGATGGTCAGCCGGACCATCCCTTCGGGCAGGGGCAGGGGCTCCTCCTTATGCGATGACAGCGCATGTCCCTTCAGATCCTCAAATGCCTCAAATATCTCGCCGCAATACGGACACAGGTATTTATGCTCTTCCACTTGTGATGTCCTCCTTTACGCCTTCACCGTACGCAGTCCCCGCAAGTACAAAGACTGCTCAATACGGGCCTCATACACCTCCCTGAAATACCTCAGGCTGTCCAACACCGGAATCGGCGCCGTCTGTCCCAATCCGCACAACGACGCGTCCATCATCACCTCCGAGAGCGTCTCGAGATTGATCAGATCCTGTTCAGACCCCTCGCCTTGAGTCAGCCTCCCCAGAATCTCCACCAGCACCTCCGTCCCTTCCCGGCACGGGGCACACTTCCCGCATGACTCCTCATTTAAAAACTCAAGGGTCCGGTACACAAACTCAATCACATCCCGGGTGCCGTTAGACACCATCACCGCGCCGGACCCCAATACCCCCTCATAGGAAAGCGCCGTGTCCAGTCGATCAGAGGGAATCAGGCGCCCCGTCGAGCCCCCCACCTGCACCCACTTCGGGGACTCGGCTCCCGACAGGCCCATTACCTCCTTGAGCGACGTCCCCAGCTCCAGTTCGTACACCCCGGGTCTTTTGACATCCCCGCTCACACAAAACAGCTTGGTGCCCTTGCTCTTCTCCGTGCCCAGAGCGGCGTACCACTCCGCCCCCTTCTCCACAATCAGGGGGACATTCGAAAGCGTCTCCACGTTGTTGATGATGGTGGGCTGTTCAAACAACCCCTTCTCCGGCGGGAAGGGCGGGCGATATCTCGATTCCCCCCGCTTTCCTTCGATGGAGTTCATGAGCGCCGATTCCTCTCCGCAGATGTACGCCCCCGCCCCTTCAACAATCTCCACCTCCAGGTCGTTGAGATAGCCTTCCTCTTTACACTCAGAAACGGCCTTCTCAAGAGAGGTCAGCAAATAGTGGTATTCGTCCCTCAGGTAGATATAGCCCTTATCGGCCCCTATGGCATAGGCGCCGATGGCCATCCCCTCCAGCACCATATAGGGATTATGTTCCAGAATGTAGCGGTCCTTGAACGTCCCCACTTCCCCTTCGTCCGCATTCAGGATCAGCACCTTGTCCGGGTTTGGGGATTGCCGCGCCAGTTCCCATTTTACCCCGCAGGGAAAACCCGCTCCCCCGCGGCCCCTCAATCCAGAGTCCTTCACCGTTTCAATAACCGCTTCCGGTGACATCTCATGGGCCTTATCGAGTCCAGTAAACCCCCCGAGGGCCTCATACCCCTTCAGATCACCAGGGTCTTCCAACTCCACCCGCTCTAATAACACCCGCTTTTCCCCCACGGCCTTGTCCTCCACGTCCTTAATCATACGATTGCAGAATCTCTTTCACTTTCTCAGGCGTCAGTTCACCGTACACCTCATCGTCCACCAGCATGGCCGGCGCACGGTCACATGCACCGATGCAGTTGGTCAGCTCAAGGGTGAACCGGCCGTCCGGGGTGGTCTCACCGGCCCCGATCCCCAGCTCCCCCTCGATAACCCCCTGGAGGCTTTCTCCTTCCTGGAAAAAACACGGCACGCTCTTACACAGCCGGATCACGTGTCGCCCTTGAAGTTCCAATGACAAAAAGGCATAAAACGTCGCGACACCGTACACATGCGCCACCGGCACACCCAGCGCCGCCGCCATCTGATGCATGGCATCCTTCGATAGGTACCCCTCGGCTCCTTGTGCCTCCTTCAGCATCGAAAGCAGTGCTTCTCTTCCCATTTCAGGCCACCTCCTCACTCGGTTTCAACAGCGCACTGGTCGGGCAGTACTCAATGCAGACCCCGCAGTCCCGGCACACCTCCGCATTCAATTCCTCATCACAGCCCGTCACCACCTTGGATGAAAATCCCCGGTAGGCCATGTGCAATATGTTCTTTTCGGCAATTTCGGTACAGGCCCGGATGCACCGCCGGCACAGAATGCATCTCGAGAGGTCCCGTCTCACATACGGGCTCAGGGTCTCCACCGGGTAGAACCGCCGCCGCCTCACCCCGAACCGGGGGGGTCCCACCTCCAGCTCGGCCGCCAGACAGTGCACCTCGCATTCCCGGGCGCATTCGTCCGTCACGCACGGGCCCGTGTGCCCCGCCAGCAATAACTCCATGATCACCTTGCGCGCCTTCAACACCCGGGCCGACTGCGTATGGATCACCATCCCCTCGCTCACCGGGGTGTGGCACGAGGCCACCAGCCGGGGCGACCCTTCCACCTCCACCACGCAGATCCGGCAGTTGCCCTCCACACTCAATTCCGGACGGTGGCACAACGTCGGTATCACCACCCCCGTCTCCCCGGCAGCACTCAAAATCGTCGTCCCAGGCGTCACCGCCACCTCCTCGCCGTCAATCGTCAGATTTATGTCCGTCATCTTCGCTAAACCTCATGAAAAAATTAGGTTTCTTATTTAATTACGCCGCCTCGTTCCCTGTTTTTTCGGTCTTCATTTGTGAATAACTTGGGTGAATCAGGAATCGGCCAGTGCATTCCGCCAGTTTTCTTCCACAAAACGGAGATGATTGAGCGCCTCCTCCCGCCCCCTCTCCGGATCATGTTGGATGACTGCAGCAAGGATATTCTTGTGCTGCTGAAACAACTTGTTTCGCCTGTCTTTCTTTCGAAAAACGCCGCCCCAAGCGATGCGAAGCTCCTCCTGTAACAGGTCATAGATGGTCTTCATGAGGTGAGTGTAGGCCTCGTTATGGGTGGCTTCAGCCAGTGCAGTATGAAAATCGTGATCCGCTTTGGCCCCTAGGCGGTTTTTCTTCAGATCTTCTTCCATTACTTTAACGAGCTGTTTCAAAAGGCGGATCTCGTCATCTGTGGCCCTTTCGGCAGCCAGAGCCACTGATCCCAACTCGAGATACTTTCTGATTTCGAATATTTTCAAGATATTTTTGGGGGACTTCTTGGCAAATGAAACCAGTGGATCGCCAATGGAACGTGTGGTAATAGGGCGCACACAGGTCCGGTTTCCTTGCTGGATTTCCAAGAGCCCCATCCCCTGGAGGGTATTCAGCGCCTCCCTGAGGGAAACCCGGCTCACATTCAACGATTTAGAAAGCTCTCTTTCAGGGGGCAGGCTTTCACCCGGCTTCAGCTTTCCCTCGAAGATCAGGGTCTTGATCTGCTCAACGATCTCTTCGGAAATCCTTTTGGGCTTTATAGGTGTGAATAGTTCATCCATATCAGCACATCTAAGTCATCCGGTGGTCTTACCTCTGAGTATCTTAAAGAACTTCTTACAACAAGGAAATATAGGTTGTCAATTGAAAAAACAGCATTTCTATTATTGTTTTTAAGATAGATCTTTTTTTGATATTGTGCAAATTGGAAAGTCGATATCGAAGCACAAACTCTGGCCCGGCGCTAGTTGCCGGGAACAGCCAGGAATTGATTAATGAGCAAGGTGGTTAATCGTAAACTTCAAACTTTTGGCAAGTGACGTTAGGGCAGCCTGAAAACCATATGGGTGTTGATCTCTGCGGGCCGGGGCTGAACTAAATAGGAAATTCAAATGGGTAACTGATATAATTATTTGTGTTAACTCAAATATTAGAGCTTTTTTCGCTTGTGACGATTTGCAAAAGTATCTCATCATTTAGAAAAGGGGGTCCACCAAGTAGGATGGGGATTCTGCTTGGAGAGGCGAAGACAAAATGGCAACCGGGCCGAAGGGCGTAGCGTCCGAAGGAAGACTCCGACATTCGAATTTCTTGCCTATTTTATTGAAAGGAAAAACTCGATAATTTGGATTGCAATACGAAACATGCTCTCGTCGTACTGCCTGAAAGACTGAATTTTTTTTGAATATGTCAAAATAGTTCTTGACATAAAAATAAAGTTGGATATAAGAACTGGTATAGTCATTAGTCCATTGGTTTGTTTTTGGTAATTGGGGCTATAGGGATGCTATCCAAACGGCAGACTGAATAGTGCTGCTAATAATGCTACTATATTGAAAGAAAGGAGGTGATAGCCAAAACAGACATCGTCTGGGGGCCATGGATTAATAATTCTAACAAAATCGGAGGTTTTATTATGGGAAAAATTAACTTGAGGCGTTTGCCAATCCTTTTGTTGCTCGCGGTTCTTACCTTTTGTTTCTGTTTTGCTACGCCCGTTTTGGCCAAACAAAAGGTCGTGGGTGTGGCCAACCAATGGCTCGGAAACGACTGGAACTTTATCGCCAATAAGGCCATTATCGATTATTTCGAGGCCAAGGGCTACAAGGTCATCTCAACCAATGCTCAGGGTGCTACGAACCAGCAAAAGGCGGATGTAGAGAACTTCATCCAGATGAAGGTTGACGGCATCATCATCAAGGGTGGAGAAGGCGGCGCATTTGTCGATGTGTCCAAGAAGGCATGGGACGCAAATATTCCCCTCATTGGCCAGCAGATGTTCCTGCCAGGCGCGGTCTGCACGGTTATGTCGGACAGTTGGGAAGGGAATGTCAACATGGGCGTCTGGATGGTCAACCAAATGCACGGTGAGGGAAAGTATATTATCTTGGACGCAGCCGGTTGGCACTCACTGGTGGTTCGAAGAGATTCCGCAGAGCTCGTTTTGAAAAATTTCCCTAAGATCAAAAGGATTGCCGACGTTTATGAGGTTGACACCGCAGACGCCATAAACAATTCCTATGACATTGTCAAGGCGACCTTGCGTTCTCATCCGGACCTCAAAGGCGTACTCTGCACCTGGGGACAGCCTGCAGTGGGGGCGATCAAGGCCATCAAAGACATGAAAAAGGAGAAACAGGTCGTCGTCGTCTGCACGGATGCCGATCGCCCGGTCCTGGCGGAAATGGCCAAACCGGATGCCCCCAGGACAGCCCTTCTCGGTCTTGTTCCTAAAGACCAGGGAGAATATGCAGCGGAAGTGCTTGAAAAGGCGATGAAGTTCAAGACCGTTCGGGAGGCCAAGGCTGCCTTGCCCACCCTGCACCTTGTACCCTCACACCTGATCACCAATACCGGAACAAGCAAATCCTTTAAGCAGAAAGTGCTTTTGGAGCTGGATGACGCATGGGTGTTCTTCCACAAGGGGAAAAGGAGGCCCTGGTAAAGGTAAAAAAGGTCTTTTTTGAGAGTAGAAGATAGCACATCCCTGGCAGGCATTTTAAAGGGTGTTGCCGGGGGTGTCCCAACAACGCTTATTTATGCGGTGTGAAGGAAAAAATGGGTACTGTACGAAACGCCGATGAGGATGTTGTTATCAAGGCAAGCCTCATTTCCAAATATTTTCCAGGGGTGACCGCCCTGGATAATGTTGACTTTGAAGTCTGTAAGGGTGAGACCCACGCTTTGGTAGGCGAAAATGGCGCTGGAAAATCCACCCTTATGAAGATTCTCTACAGGGAATACAGTGAAGACGCTGGCAGCCTCTATATCGACGGAAGAAATGCCAAAGGTATGGGCATCCCTCAGGTCAGGAACCTGGGCCTCAGTCTGATTCATCAGGACCTTAATCTGGTGCCCATGTTTACAGTGGCCCACAATGTCTGCATGGGCCTGGAGCCGGTTAATAAGCTGGGGTTCATTGATCGGAAAGAGTTGAAGCAAAAGGCAGCCCCCTATTTGAAAGAAATATCTTCCGATATCGATCTTGACGCCAAGGTTGAAGAACTCAGCATTTCCCAGCAACAGCTCGTCACTGTTGCACGGGCCCTGGTGGCACACCCCAGATTTCTCATTCTGGATGAACCCACTGCCCGCCTGGATCAGAAATCCACAGAGGCCCTTTTCGATTTTCTCGACAGGTGCAAAGAGAAAGGGATCACCATCATCTATATTTCCCATCGATTGGAAGAAATATACCGGATCTGTGACCGTATTACGGTCTTGCGGGATGGAGCAAAGATCCTGACCGCGCCAGTGCAAGAACTGACACAGACCGAACTGGTCAAACACATGGTGGGAAGGGAACTCAAGCAACAGGTCCCTAAGGAAGAATCTTCTATCGGCGAAGTCGTCCTTTCGGTCAGGAACCTCAATCCAGTGGCGAAGGCAAAGGACATCTCATTTGATCTCCACTCCGGAGAAATTCTCGGCATTGTGGGAAGCATCGGCGCGGGAAAAAGTGAGGTAGCAAGGGCCATTTTTGGCGCGGATCGAAAGAAATCCGGGGGCATCAGGATGGGTGGTAAGGCTCTGAAAATTAGGGGTCCCAGGGACGCCATTGACGCCGGCATCGCATTGGTCCCGGAAGAGAGAAGCAAACAGGGGCTTGTGACGACAGAATCCATACGAAAGAACATGACCCTCGCAGCCTTGGGAAAAAAATTCTGTGCCGGTGGGTTTTGGATCAAACAACGCAAGGAAAAGGAGGCGGTGGAGAAATCAATCAAGGATTTTAAATTAGCTACGCCCAGCCCTGAACAGGAAGCCCGGCTCCTGAGCGGCGGTACGCAACAGAAGGTGGTCATCGGAAAATGGCTCCTGAGCGACTCAAAGATCTATATATTCGACGAGCCCACCAAAGGTATTGATGTGGGCGGGAAACACGACATTTACAAGATGATTGTAGATCTTGCCAGAAACGGCGCCGGAGTGATCTTTATTTCCAATGAACTCGACGAAGTCTTGGCGCTTTGCGATAGAACCTTGGTCATGTTCAACGGTCGTTTGGTCAGGGAAGTGATCAATAAAGGGACGACAAAGGATGAATTGCTATTTTATGTAATGGGCGGAAAAGACAATGGGTCAAAAAACCGATAGCTGGAACAAGTTCATCGCAAATTACGGTCTGCTCATCGCATTCCTCTTTGCGATTATCGTCTTCTCGCTTTGGTCTGAGAATTTTCTCAGATGGGGCAATGTTCAGAATATCTTGGTTCAGACCACATCCCTGGGAGTATGTGCGTTTGGCCTTACCCTGATCATGATGATGGGGGAAATTGACCTTTCTTATGCGGGTTTGACGGGTATGATCGGGGCTGTGATGCTCAAGATGATCATGGCCGGTTACTCGCCCCTTATGGTGGTTTTGGTCTGTCTTGCCATTGGGCTGGTGTCAGGGTTATGCATTGCGCTTCTCGTGGTCGGGCTCGGAATGTCTTCTTTCATGGTTACTTTGGCGGCCTGGTTCATTTATATGGGCATGGAACGCTACATCGGGCACGGCGTTACGCATTGGATTTATAAATATAACGAAAACATCCTGCAAATCGTCCAGGGCCATGTGGGACCTGTTCCCATTCCCATCATCATTATGCTGGGACTTTTTATACTGTGCTGGCTTTTTCAGGCCCGAACACGAACGGGGCAATACATTCTGGCGCTGGGTGAAAACATTGAAGCCGTAAAGGAAGTGGGGTTAAAGGCCAAGTTGATTAAGGGCGGTACGTTTGTTGCTGCGGGGCTTGTTTTTGGGCTAACCGGGTTGATTGAAACCTTGAGAATCGGCGGATCCATGGTTTATTCCGGGCGATTCCTTCTGGTCTATGCCCTGGGGGCTGTTTTCCTGGGTTCAGCGGCCTTCAAAGCGGGCAAGTATAATTTTCCAGGTACCCTATTGGGAGCCCTTTTCTTTTACACCATAATCAACGGGCTGACCCTTAATGCCGTCAAGTTCTATTATATTCCGCTCGTACAAGGGCTTTTTCTGATCCTTGCAGTTGCCATCACCACAGTTAAGAGGGGAGAAATTGAGCAAGTACAGTTCTAATACGGAACAAAAACATGCACTAAGCAGGAGAGACGCCATTGCTTCCTTTCTCATCAGATATGCGGTCTTCATATTTTTCTTTTTCATATATGTGGCCATTGCCATTTACAGCCCGGTTTTTCTGAGCCCGGCAAACCTGGCAGATATCCTTCTAACAGCAAGCCTGGTCTCTTTTGTCTCCTTCGGGCTGAGCATTGTTATCGCGGCCGGCGGTATAGATCTCTCTTTTCCAAACATTGCCGGCTATGGGGCCATGCTGTCCACCTATCTTATGATCGAGATCGGCTATTCGGTATGGGTAGGCGTTCTATCCGGAGTTTTGGTCGGTTTGGTCATCGGTGCATTCAATGGGTTGCTGGTCACGCGTTTGTATATCAATTCCTTTATTGCGACCCTCGGGACACTATTCATTCTGAGCGGCTTTTTGTATTGGCTATCAGGTGGGCAATCCATGCAGATTCTGCCCCAGGATTTTGAGTATCTCGGTAGAGGGACCCTTTTGAATATTCGAATGCCGGTTTATTTTATGGCGGGCGTTTTCATCCTCTGTTACCTGTTTATGGAAAAAACGCGATGGGGGCGACAAATCACGATGGTGGGTGGCAATATCGAAGCCGCCAGACTTTCGGGCGTAAACATCCGAATGATAACCCTCCTTTCGTTTATCATCTGCGGGCTGCTGAGTCCTTTGAGTGGTATTTTGCAGGCTGCCAGTGCGGGCGCAGCGGCCGTGGATATCGGAAACCGGTTCATGGTTCCTGCCTTTGCTGCGGCCATGATGGGCACGGTTATCTTTCAGGGTAAAAATATCATTCTGGGAACCCTTTTCGGCATCATTTTTGTGGAAAGTCTGAACAACGCCTCCTTTATCCTGGGCGTGAGTCCCGAAATCCGGAGGGTTGTTCCGGGAATCGTTTTGCTGGCGACAATCGCCTTCAATTATTACGCGAAAAAGGCACTTTCAGAAATGCGTGTGCACACATCCTAAATTTGGGAGGGGATAAGTTGAATAATTCACCTTGGAAATCAGAGAATTGGTTTGTGAGTCCGTGGAACTATCTTGAGGAAGTGAAAAGGGACTTTATTATACCCGAAAAGGTAAAGATCCATGATGTTACCCTTCGGGACGGAGAACAACAGGCGGGGATTATCTTCACCAAAGATGACAAAATCCGGATTGCTGAGAAGCTTTCAGAGGTGGGCATCCATCGTATCGAAACCGGGATGCCTGCTGTGTCGCCGCGGGATGAGGAGGCGATCCGGGAAATCGTTAAAAGGGGTTTGGAATCTGAAATTTTCTGTTTTTGCAGGTGCATGGTGCAGGATGTGCAGCTTGCTGCGGACTGTGGCGTAGACGGTATCGTCATCGAAATCCCTTCCAGCAAGCACCTCCTTGAGAAGGGGTACAAGTGGCCCATGGAAAAGGCGATAGAACTCTCTATCAAGGCCACGGCATTTGCCAAGGAGCAGGGCCTTTACACTGTGTTTTTCACCATTGACGCCACGAGATCCGACATGAACTGGCTGCTCAATCTGGTGGAAAGGGTGGCCGACGAGGGTCATATGGATGCATTTACCCTGGTGGACACCTTTGGCGTCCTCAATCCCCAGGCCGCAACCTACTTTACAAAAAAGGTGAAGGAGAGGATATCCAAGCCCCTGGAGATCCACTTTCATTCCGATTTTGGTCTGGGCGTGGCCAATACCATTAATGCCCTTCTGGCGGGCGGAGAAGTGATCCATTCTACGGTTCTCGGTATAGGGGAACGAGCCGGAAATACGCCCATGGAAGAGACGGTGATGGCGCTTTTGACCATGTACGGCATCGATGTGGGCATCGATTATTCCAAAATGAATGAGCTCTCGCAACTGGTCCGTGAGCTTTCCGGAACTGAGATTCCCTCCTCCAGACCCTTTATTGGGGATGGTGCCTACAGCATTGAATCCGGCATTGTCACTGGCTGGTTCCGAAATGCCTACGCAGATCAACCCACCACCCTGTATCCCGTCAACCCGGCCTTCGTAGGTCGTGAAGCCCCGAAAATCCTCATGGGGAAAAAGAGCGGGCTGGACAATATCTGGGTATGGTGTGACAAACTGGGGCTGGAATTGGACGAAGATGAAGCCCTCGAGGTCCTTGCAGCGGTTAAGCTCAGATCTCACGATTTGAAAAGGGTCCTCAGCGAAGGAGAATTCATGGGGATTGCTGAGAAAGTGAGAGGAAGCAACTGACCGGCAAAACGGGGCTAAACAAAAGACCGTCTGTCGAGAGACCAAAAACACACGAGGGATCCAAGCGGTTTCGATTCCTCGTTTTTTTTGTAACCGGACGGAACCGGGGTCTAAGACCCGAAAACTGTGGAGCAGGTCATGGATACAGAAATGAAAAACGCCCTTAGGGCGATTGTGGGTGAGGAGAATTTCACCGATTCTTTGATCGATCTCATCGCCTATGCCAAGGATGCGTCCGAGCACAGCCACAGACCGGATGCAGCCCTCTGGCCGGTCACCACGGAGCAGGTATCGGCCGTCATGAAGCTGGCCGCCAAGGCCCGCTTCCCCGTCATTCCAAGGGGTGCTGGGACGTCCCTGGCCGGTCTAACCGTTCCGGAACAGGGCGGTGTCATTCTCGATCTGGGCCGCATGGACACGATCATCGACATCAATATCGAGGATCGCCTGGCAGTGGTTCAACCCGGGGTGGTGTATGCGGATCTGGACCGTGCCCTGGCCCCGCACGGGTTTTTCTTCCCGCCGGATCCGGCCAGCGGCTCGGTGTCCACACTCGGCGGAAACGTGGCCACCAATGCCGGCGGCATCAAAGGCGCCAAATACGGTACCACCAAGGATTATGTGCTGGCCCTGGAAGTGGTGCTTCCCGACGGACGGATCCTGCACACCGGCTCCAAATGCATGAAGAGTGTCTCCGGGTATGATCTCACCCGGCTCTTTGTGGGGTCCGAGGGAACCCTCGGGATCGTCACCGAGATCACCTTCAAGATCAATCCGAAGCCGCCCATAACATCCACGGCCATGGCCACATTCGAAACCCTCGAGGATGCGGGACGCGCCATCAGCGAGATCATGTATTCCGGCATTATTCCCAGCGCCCTCGAAGTAGTGGATCAGCAGACGCTGGTGGTCATCAACGAAAACACCGACCTCGGGCTCCCCGAAGTGGAGGCCATGCTGGTAGCGGAAACCGACGGATATACAAAGGAAGAGACCGAATTTCAGATGGAGAAAATCACGTCCATTTTTGAGAAGAACCATGCCACCGCTGTAAAACACGCCGAGACCGCTGAAGAGGCCGCGGCCCTGTGGGCGGCGCGCAAATCGGCATACGGTGTCATGGCCCGCATCAACAACAACCTCATCGTTGAGGACCTGGCGGTTCCCATGTCCAGGGTACCGGACATGCTCAGGTTCATTTCGGACCTGGCCGAGACCTATCATCTCCGAATCCCCACGGTCGGCCACGCGGGCGACGGCAACCTTCACCCGGTGGTCTGCTTTGACGGCACCGATCCGGATCAGGTGAAGCGGGTGGAAGCGGCATCCGAGGCATTATTTGAAAAAGTGATCGAAATGGGGGGCACACTGACCGGAGAGCACGGCATCGGACTGGCCAAAATCCCCTATATGAAAATGGAGCACGACGAGGTCAGCATGGCGGTCATGCGTTCGGTAAAGAAGAGGTTTGATCCGGACAATATCCTCAATCCGGGAAAAATGGGACTGGAGGCATAGATGGAGGAAACCTACGACTTTGAAAAGAAATTTAAGGATCAGGTCCTCAGGTGCTCGAGCTGCGGCTTCTGCCGGGCCGTCTGTCCCGTATTCGGTCTCACCAAACGGCCGGCCTACAACGCCCGCGGAAAAATGCTGATCCTCAAAGAGGTCATGGACGGAAACGTGGAATTGAATGATGAACTGGTGGAAACCCTTTTTCAGTGCACCACCTGCGCCAGCTGCGCCAACCAGTGCCCGTCCTGGGTCAACCCGCCGGAGATCATCAAACAGGTGCGAAAAGACATGGTACACCGGGGGACGTGCCATCCGGCCTTCGAAGGCATGAACCGGATCCTCGAAACCCACACCAATATCTACGGCGAAGATGAGCCCGAAGATTTTGAACGGGAACGAAACCGGAAGGCGGACATGGTGTTTTTTATCGGCTGCGTGGGATCTTACCGGGAAGATGACGCCACCCTGGCGACCCTGGATTTCCTGGACCGCCTGAAGGTCGATTACACGCTCATCGACGAGGTATGCTGCAGCGGGGCCCTCGGCGATGTGGGTTTCGAGGTCAATCAGCGACTCGCACAGACCAACGTGGAGAGGATCGTGGCCACCGGCGCCACAAAGGTGGTCACGGGCTGCCCCTACTGCTCGAGGACCTTCAATGGCAAAGACGAATATGCCGCCCTCAGGGAGGCAGGCATCGAGATCATCCATTTAAGCCAGTTTCTAACGGATTATGACCTAAGGGTCGAGACCGACAAGGTCGTCACCTACCACGATCCCTGCGATCTGGGCCGGCACTGCGGCATCTATGACGACCCACGGGAAACCACCCGGAGAGTGGCCCCCAATTTCATCGAAATGCGGCACAACCGTGCCGATGCCCTCTGCTGCGGTGCCGGTGGAGGCGTCCGCGGGGCCTATGCCAAGAACTCCATTGCCATGGCCCGCCGGCGCCTGGCCGAAGTCGAGGAAATCGGCGCCGAAGTGGTTCTGACGGAATGTAATTCCTGTGTGCACAATCTGAACAACGCCAAATTGAGATCGCAGAAATTTAGAATTTATACCACGACCCAGTTTCTTGCCCATCTCATGGAAGAACAGTCATAGAGGCCCAATACCGACGCGGGCCATGGGAGGAAATCCAATGACCGATATCCAATTTACTGGCCACATCACCCATCCATAACCCTTCTGATGATCAAGTCCATGCAATACCGGGTGCTATGTTCCGAAAACATGGTCGCCTCTCGAACGAAGTAGTGGTCGAAGAGCGATTTCTGTAACCCGTCACCGGCATCCGGCCCTTTGAAGCCCTCGGTTACGCGGTGGCGGACCCATTCAATTTCCGCACGGGACTGATCGATGAACCGACGCCCGGCTTCACCGGCATAAACACCGCAGTGTCCGGGACAGATCCAATCCGCATTCAATTTCGCCAGTGTGTCAAAGGTCTTTAGGTAATCGCGCAGATTTACATAAAAGTTGGGGACAAACTGATCCGGGGGCAGAAAGAACCCAAGGTAGTCCGAACAGAACAATACCCTTTCCTCGGGCACCCATAACGCCACGCCGCCGATACAATGCCCCGGCGCATCAATGACGACCACAGAAAGGCCGCCGAGATCCATGGCCTCTCCGGGAGCCACCTCCGCCTCCACCAGACCGCCCAACGATTCTTTCAAATCCGGGGCCGGGGATTCCGTTGTTGCGCCCAATTGCTTCAGGCGAACCCCCGTATCATGATCGTCCCGGATAAATACCTGACGGACCTTTTCCTTTTCGAGCAACCGTGCGGTCTCAGGCGCCGTCGTCACGACGAGCTGAGGCATGGCCCGCTTTAATATTGGGGCACCGGTGACATGGTCCCCATGGGCGTGGGTCAGGAAGAGACGGTGGAGCCCCAGAGGATCGATGTGGGCAGACCGCATCTGACGGACCACCTGGCTGGCCGTTGCCGAAATACCCGGTTCGATCAATATGGATATTTCATCACCTGCAACGAGATAGGTTTGCAGGTAATGATTCCCCAGTACAGTGATACATACGTGATCGGATAAGACTACTCTCTTTCTACACTGTGTCGAACATTGTTACTATTTCTAATGACGTAGGCCTATGTTTTCGATTTGGACAAATTAGTAATGGAAGCAAA
>JAFDGR010000282.1 GCA_019309145.1 Deltaproteobacteria bacterium
CTTAAATGAATAACCAACCCGATCTGTGAGCCTATAATGATTTTCTTTGGCGATTCGCTCTCCCCGCCGCACGGCATAGCCGACCCCCTGGCCGGTCATCCCAAGAACTCTTGCCAGCTCTGCCAATGAATATCCTAGCTCTCTCACCCCCCAGAAACAATACAAATCCCTTGCATCCACCCTTCTCTGTTGCCGGCTCTTTACATATATCTCTTCCGGCTCTATACCAAAAATACCGCAAACCTTCTGCGCTACTTCATCAAGACCATATCCCTTGCTTTTCAGTTCATAAAAACGTTCAAGTTTCTCTTCTGCCTCTCCAAGCACCTCCATCACAAAGGCACTGTCCCCCAGGATTCTATGATCACTCTTGATTCTCTCCCGACCACGCAAGCGCGCATTCTTTACCGCCTGCCATCCGCCGAGACTCCGTATCAAGCCACCCCCTACGAGTTCAGGTCGTCTTCCCTGCTCAATCCCTGCTTCCATGTATTGAAGGTACTGCTCTCGGGCCTCCTGAATCGATTCACCGAAAAATGACAAGGCATATTCACTGTCCTGCCATGGCTGTTTCGTCCCACCCGTAAGAGCACTATGGCCACAATAAGCATATGCGTTCAGTTCGAAAAGGTCATCGACGATTCTTGCCCGCAACGGGTTGAGATGGATATACCGCACCAGTTCCTTGAAATACGCATCTTCCTGGCAAATGATGGATTTGTAGCGGTTTTGAAAAAGCTGGCCATGGCGTTTGTGCCTGTGGTTGAAGGTTACGGCGTAGCCGGTCAGCAATCGACGCATCAGTGTTGACAAGGGTATGTCCCCGGTTCGGAACAAGAAATGGGCGTGATTTGGCAAGAGTGCCCAGGCGTAGCAGGTGATGCTTGTTTCCGGTAAAAGCACTTCCAGGCGGCCAAGGAAATTATCTCTATCCTTGTTGTCCTGAAATATCTTTCGGCGTTCTATGCCACGGATGATAACGTGGTGCAGAACACCGGGAGCATCAAGGCGGGCTTGTCTCGGCATAGCTTCTATTACCAGTATTTCATCATCATGTCAAGTTATTTACTTATTTACGGACGTCCCCTCACCATTGACAACATTGATGGGAGAGCCGGATAAGAAAGCCTTTATATTTTCCACGATACCACTCATGAGCCGTTTGCGTGCGGCCAGGGTAGCCCAGGCCAGGTGCGGGGTGATGAACAGGTTGGGAGCGCCAAGAAGCGGATTGTCTGACCGTATCGGCTCCTGCGACACCACATCGACCACGGCGCCGGCAAGGTATCCCTTTGAAAGGGCAGCGGCCAGATCAGCTTCGTTGACCAGTGCGCCACGGGCGGCATTGATGAAAAACGCGGTCGGTTTCATTTTAGACAACAACGTTTTGTTGACGAATTGATGGTTGTCCGCATTCAGCGGACAGTGAAGAGTCACGAAATCGGCTTGCGCAAAAAGCTGATCGAGCGAGCACCACTCGAAGGCCTCATAATCGGGCCGCTCTTGCTGATACGGATCGTGCGCTAATACATGCATGCCAAAGGCATTTGCGATTTCACCCACCCGACGACCGATCCGTCCAAAACCGACAATGCCAATACGGGTCCCTCTTAATTCTATCAGCGGTCGATTCCAGAAACACCAGTCTTTCGAGTCAGTCCATTTCCCTTGTTGCACCGCCTCGGCATGGATGGAAATATTGTGCGCCAGATGCAAAATAGCGGAAAACGCATACTGCGCTACCGTGTCGGTGCCGTATATCGGAATATTCGAGACCGGGATACCGAGTTTTCCCGCACTCGCAATATCCACACAATCGTAACCAGTCGCCGCCATGGTGATGAATCGCAAATGCGGGAGGTTCGAGAGGGTCCCTGCATCGAAGGGGGTTTTGTTTACGATAATGATTTCGGCATCCCGGCACCGTTCGATCAGATCCGCCGATGCCGTCCGTTCATAGACCGTCAGATCACCAAGTGCCCTTACCTCGTCCCAGGGGTTGTCTCCCGGGTTGAGGGTATATCCATCTGTTGCCACAATTTTCATTTGATCACCATGCACAGGCTCGACCACCCGGATGGCCCCTTCTCCACTTGTAATTTTAGATGAAAGGCCCCCGGGAAAGTCTCTAATTTACAATTTCATAATGAAAGCAGATGTCCCACCAACTCTTCAGGTGAGGAAAAGAACGGAGAGTGGCTGGTCTCCATTTTGATAACCTTCTCACATGGTAAATTATTGTACATCTTTTCTTTGTCCTCCTTTCACTTTTTTGAGTTATGAGTACTGGGTAGTCAGGGGCGTTACCACCCGTCCCCTTTTTCGAGATCGGCTGAAACGATATGCTCGCTTCAGCGATAAATATCTTTTCGATGACCGATTTTTACGACCCATACAGTAAATTCATCATCCTGAATTGAATAGACGATCCGGTATCGTCCCTGTCGCAGGCGATACCTTTCCTGTCCAGTCAATTTTTCACTGCCTGGCGGGCGGGGATTTTCTTCAAGAGCCTTAATGCGATTGAGGATCCTCTTCACATCCCTTTTCGGAATGCTGGAAAAATCCTTCTCCACAGATTTTCTGAGAAGTACCCTATATCCGGCCATCTCTTTTCAGCCTCTTCACCATCTCATCGTAGCTGATCAAAGGTTCATCAGCTCTTTCATCAAAGGCCAAAAGGTCTTCAGCATCTTCGGCAAGGGCTTCTTTGACGGCTTCGTTTACAAGCTCAGATAATGACCGAGATGTTTCAACGGCTTTAAGGCGTAATGCTTTATGCAAGTCAGGGTCAAAGTAGATGGTGGAGCGTTTAGTTTGTGTTGCCATAATGTTACCTCCATTTATTTTAGAGCATTATAGCGTTATGATGTTTTTATGTCAAGATGCTTTTTAAAAGCGAACGTTTGAACTCAGCGGCTGGCCACCCAAGTTTCTCGAGTAGCGCCGCCACGCTTCTTCCAGTCCGCTGAAGTGATTTGATATGTGGCTTTCTACTTTGGTATCTTTACAAAATCATCATCATAATTGCCTTGCTCCGCAGTAGGATGACAAGCAATACAATTGGATCTGGAGCCAATTGACTCTCTGCTGAAAACACTTGACTTTAATTCATGGTGCTTTTCTTGAATGTAAGGTGTTTCCGTAATTCGTAACGGCGTTTGCCCTCTGAGGCTTTTCAAAATCTTTCTTGCTCTTTTGGCATTTGAATGTTCGGCAGCATTTGACCGGAGGTATTCACCAATAATATTTTTCAATTCTTGGTCCAATGAAACTTCCTCTCCGAAATGAGAGGGTAAATTTGAAAGGATTTTTTCCCAGGAACCGGAAGGCAGCAAACCTGGCTGGTAAGCAAAATGACAGGCGCCGCATTCCTGTTTGAATGTGTCATTGTTTACAGGTGCGAGATATTTGCTTTCTCCTCTCTCGTGATCGTCGTCATCGTCGTGATCCAAAATTTTCTTGTACCATTTTTTATCGTGGTCGTGGTCATCATCTGCGAAGGGCGCGGAAAATGGAATTATGAACAACAGAAGGCAACTGATTAATATGGCTTTGTATTTGGTTATTTTCTCACCACATATCGCCGGCTGTTGAGCTGCCGTTTTTGGGTGCGGGGTCTGCTCGAACACCCGGCGTTATCTTTTTCTATTATTTCAGGTAGTTGTCAATGAATTCTCTTGGCTTTAAAACCTCAATACTTTGATATCCTGACACCCTCAATAAGTGCTTGTCTCCGCTTACTATCATTTTGTTTTTGCCGACATGAGCACAGGACAAGACAATTTTCAT
>JAFDGR010000283.1 GCA_019309145.1 Deltaproteobacteria bacterium
GCATGAGCGCCAACGAGCAAATACGGAATGTCGGCTTTGTTCAGTAAGTCGATGATGCTTGAAGATGAGATGAAGCCCTGTCCCTGATCTTCCGATAGCAGGTCTACCAGCTCCAGATTGCGTTCTTCGGTTATCACCCGGTCCAGTTTATTTTCAAACGCCATGATTATAGCTCCTAGAGATATTTTAGAACATCAGATTGAATTCTTTGCCAGATCTTGTCCGATACTTTGGATTTTACAACATCCCAATCTACCATGCGGCCTTCTTTGAGGCTTCCCTTGGTGATACGATAGATATCGCCGTAATCCGATGGATCACCCCTCAAACATTTGATCGCAATGAGATCTTCAATGGAGGCAATTCGGCGGTCACGTTCGGATCTTGAGACAGACATGATGTCGGGAAACCCAGATATTGATCCACTTCTTAGCGCATCTACTTTGATCTTAGTGGGTTGATGGATCATGGATATGATGTGTACGCGAGACTGTGAGGGTTCCCATACAAATGCGCCGGATTCAGTCATCTTCTGAATACCCAACTGGCTTACGAGGATGTCGATATCCTTGGTATAGCGCTCCCAACCGTGGTGGTGGACGGCAAGTCCACCAACGATCACGTAATTGATTCCGAGATCGTCCAGTGCAGATAGCACCTGTTCGAATTTGGAAAATGTTTGTTCCATGATCTCAAAAGCATCATTAATTTTGTGGTCCATGATGACTCCTACAAATTGGTAACATGCTTTGCGATCTCGATCATCGAATCTACGTCGTCGACGTACGCGGGAAAGTAGACAGCAATGAGATTCTTGGTTAGTGCGATTTCTTCCTCATTCATAGTACGCAAAGTGTAGATGATGTCGGTGTCATCTTGCTCTCCACGTGAGGCCCACAACTTGGTCAGCACCAGATATGGCTTGGACACAACACGCCCATATTGGGTGTCCACCGCTTGTTCGATGGCGTCAGCAGCCCATGGTTGCTCTGGCTGGATAATGTCAACTTCGACACCATTCACATTGACGGTGATTCCGCCGATGGCCATGGGCTGTGGATTTGTTCCATTGAGTTCTTGAGCAACTGCGTTGGCGTCAAGCGTCAAGAGATCGATGTCCTGGGTTGTGCGAGGATGGCCATGGATAGTCACGGCATGACCCCCAATGATTGCATATGGCGTTTTGATGTTGCTGGTGATTTCGTGCAATGATTCCGTTAGTACAATTTGTTTGTTGAGGGCGCGGTCGATGCGCTCAGTAACCGTATCCATATCAGACCTCCGATAATGGGGTGCGCGTGAAGCAAAGAGCTGTATTAGTTTTTTTCGTCGATCCATTGTTAATAACTCCGCAAGTTCTGTGCCAGTGATGATGTTACCGACAGTATTTTATGGTGATACTTGGACAAATGTACCTTGGACTGTGGGTCATCCTGACATGATTATATATTATGAATGCTAATTGTTAGCAATCTTATGGACATCCGAGCGAAGGGAAAATGAATGCGCAAGTTTATCGAAAGCCGCAATCCAGTCCGTGATTTTATGCGGTTTTTGAGCGCTATTAATGCCAAAGCGATTCATGGTGATACCGAGCACATCCGAGCATTATTCATCCATATCGACAAATTATCTGTGATCAACAGATGGATTGTCAATCTTCACATGTGGGTATATCATCGGAGTAATGCTTGGATTTTTCGCGCTTGGCGTCAATACCACGCTTAATATCGTCGTGCAAATATATCATCAGAATAAATTTTAGGTTTCCGCGCCGTGGCGCAAAGCAGAGGAGTGTAAAGATGAAGAGGCTTTTGACCGAAGAAGAAGAAATGGATGCGGCTATTGTCGCCTCAACGGGCGAAGAGAAGCCGATGGGACCTGATTTCGACGCCATCGCCAAGGACATGGACGCGGAGGGCGAGGAACTGCCCGAAGAGGAAGATCTGATCACCTTCAATGCCTCTGCTCTCATCCGCATGATGGAAGCATGCCGGGAGGACTTCGAGGGCGAAGACGGCGATACCGAGCTCCACGAATTCGCGGAGATGCTGACCGCCAAGGCCCTTGATAAGGAGGGTGAGCCAATCGTCGTTGACGACCTCGAAGAGATGTTCGAGGAAGTGGAGGAAGAGCTGACAAATCCATCACAGAAGAAGCCCCCCCTAAAAGAAGCGAAAAAATCGAAAAAAATTAACATAAATCCTGAGACTGGATTGCCACCCGGAATCAGGTGGGTAGATGAGAAAGGTGTGCCTATTCCGTTGTCTCGCCTTCGAAGAATGGGCGACACGAGACGCCAACCAGCTGAGGCAGCTGGTAACTACACGCTTATTTACATGAGTTCTGGTGCAAGGGCTTGGCTTGTTAGCAAGACAATGAACAGAGATGAGACTCTCGCATATCTTCTCTCTAATGATCGGACTGAGGAGGAAGCCGAGGAGGATATAGCTTCTAACGACATGATTCGGGTTGACGAAGAAGGCATGGAAATGCTTGTCCCCCAGCGGGATAATGCCGTATATAGCCTCGTAGGAGATGATGAAAGAGTTTTGGGGCACTTTGGCAGCCTTGACGAGACGCTAGCTAGTGTCGAAGAAGAGATTGAGAATGAGAAAGATCGGGAGATGGTTCGCAAGGAAATCATGAACAACGAAGTGGCCAGTTATGATGTTATAATGTGGGTCCCACATAATGCCAGATAATTTCGGTGATCATCTCAGCGGGGCATTAGAAGCCGAAGATCAATTTCTGATGCTAAGGAATTGTGTCGTCGAGCCAATAATTATGTGGCCGGTGACGGCTATTATGGCACGTTTGATCGTGCCGATGGGATTGGCACTCAAGCCGAGCTTGTTGATATAATCACCAAAGCAACGATCGGCAAGGAAGTTAATAAATCACAGAGCCATCTTTGTCCAGATAACACCTACGGAACAAGCACTCGATTTGCTCGGTCGGAAGGTATGGCAAGGCTGGAAGGTATGGCAAGCGCATGGGCGTTACTGACAGGCCGTTTCTCCATGGAGATAACATGCCGGATTTTAATAATCGGCTTAGTGGGGCACTCGAAGCCGAAGATCAGTTCCTCATCAAAGAAATCGTGACTCGGGCCATCAAAGAGATGAGGAATTTGGACTATGACTAAGTTCTCCGCTCAACTTACCGAAGCTCTTCGTCCGCTCGAATCGGATGACGTCTTCAAGAGCGACATTGATCAAGTTCTTGAGGCTGATGAGCGTGCTCCGTGGATAGAGCCATATATCATAAAAGATCCTGACTTTGCTCATTGCTATGCCAGGGATGTCATCAAGGGCAGATGGCCAGAAGCTGAGCCGCATATCATGAAAGATCCTAAGTTTGCTTGTTATTATGCTAGGGATGTTATCAAGGGCAGATGGCCAGAAGCTGAGCCGTATATCATGAAAGATCCTGGCCCAGCTTTTTGGTATGCCTTTGACATCATCAAGGGTAGGTGGCCAGAAGCTGAGCCGTATATCATGAAAGATCCCAAGGTTGCTACTGATTATGCCTCTGACATCATTAAAGATAGATGGCCAGAAGCTGAGCCATATATAAAGAAAGATCCTGATGAATGGAAAATTTATAAGAAGAAATTTCAAGTTCCCACTGCTTGATGGGCGGTAACATGCCGGATTTTAGTGATCGTCTCAGCGGGGCACTCGAAGCCGAGGATCGATTTCTTACCAAAGAAAACGTGGCTCAAGCCATTCAAGAAATGAGTGATGATCGGCTTAGCAACTTTCTGGTTGGATACTTTCTTCA
>JAFDGR010000284.1 GCA_019309145.1 Deltaproteobacteria bacterium
CCGACCCCACTTACGTATGTCAGTTGGAGTCTCGGCCGCCATCAATCAAGGTTTCTTGTTAGCAGGTGACCGGTGAGCCAGTGGACAAGAGCAGGCGGGGAATGCCGGGCGCTTACTGAAGAGGTTGCTTGCGGAAACTACCTTTACCGGCTTTGGCCTTGGGCGGTTTCCGGAAACAATGTTTATGAACGATTGGGACCCGCCCTGTTTGGGATGTTGGACAACAGTTCTCGCCTCGTAAGTTATTTATGAATTTATGGACGTCCCACTCCCCCCAAAATGGCGTCAACCGCGGATTTGGGCGTTAAACGGCCTGCAATCAATGAGTCCGGTTCTGATCAAAACTTGAAACTCTGACACCCGACACATGAAACCTGATATCTTTCAACTCATCAGTCCGGGCAGGAAAAGCGCGATCTGGGGAAAGGCAATCAGGAGGATCAAATGACAGATATCGGCGATCAAAAAAGGGATGATGCCCTTGTAGATCGTCCCCATGGGAACATCCCCGGCAACGCCGCTGATGACGAATACGTTCATTCCGACCGGTGGCGTGATCTGGGCGATCTCGAATATTCTTACGGTGATAATGCCGAACCATATGGGATCAAATCCCTGGGCTACGACGAGCGGAAAAACAATGGGAATCGTCAGAATGACCATGGCCATGGGGATCATGATGCATCCAAGAATGATGTAAACAATCAAGATTAAAGAGAATATGATATAGCGATTTACTTCCAGGCCACTCACGACATTCGCCAGTTCAAAGGGAAGTCTGGTCGCAGTCATGAAATATCCGAGCACCATCGCCCCAATAAGGATGGTAAAAATCATGGCTGTGGACTTCATGGTTTCTTCAAGGGAAGCGAAAAAGCTCCTCGGATCGAGCGCTCTTTTCACGATAGCGATGATGAGGGCAAAAAAAGCCCCGATGCCTGCAGCTTCCGTGGGACTGAAAATGCCCGCGTAGATGCCCCCGATCACGATGATGAACAAGGTGAGAATGGGCCAGGTGTCCTTAAGCGAAATGATCTTGGCGGAAAACGAGGATTTTGGGCCTGCCGGACCGGCCTGGGGATTGATTCTGCACACGATGCTGATGGCAATGATGTAGAATATGGCTTCCAGTATGCCCGGGATGAAACCGGCGAGGAACAATGCCGCAATCGATTGTTCCGTAAGAATGCCGTAAATCACAAGCACCACACTGGGTGGGATCAGAATTCCCAGGGTCCCTCCCGCACTTATGGAGCCGGTGGCGAGTTCCGGGGAATACTTGTACTTTTTCATCTCCGGGAGGGCCACGGTGCCCATGGTAGCGGCAGTGGCAAGACTGGAGCCACTAACGGCAGCAAATCCCGCGCAGGCCCCGACCGTGGCCATGGCGAGCCCTCCCCGGAAATGACCTATCCATCGGTTCACCGTATAGTAGAGGTCCCGGCTCACGCCGGCGTGAAAGCAAAAGTTCCCCATCAGGATAAAGAGGGGAACCACACTGAATCCGTACTTGGCGATGGCAGCGAAAGGGGCGGTCTTTAGGACGCTCAGGCCGGCATCCACACCGACAACCACACTCATACCCATTACTCCCACCACACCCATGGCCACAGCAATAGGCATTCTCATAAAGAGAAAGATCATAAGGAGGACAATTCCGAGCGCACCGATGGTTAATGGACTCATTTCTTGCCCAGCTTCGAGAGGGATTCAATGGACTGGAGGAGAAAGACCAGGCCGAGCAGGCCGCTGCAAAAGGCCAGCACCCACAAAAAGGGGTGGAGGGGGAACTCCAAAACAGTGGTGATCGATTCGCTCTCCTTCAGCACGCCCGCCTGGCCCGCAGAGCCCCAGGTGATGAAGAAAAACAGAGCCGCACTGACCAAAGAATTGATGCCGTCAATAAGCGCCTGGGTTTTGTCAGAGAAACGGGATACGAGAAATTCCACGGCGGTATGTCCCTTTTTCACGCCGCAGTAAGCCATGGCGAGACAGACGACGACGGCCATCATTAGTTCGACCAGCTCGTAACTGCCCTCAATAGGGCGGTCGAGAAGAAAGCGCATGGATACGTCTGTCACCACGAGGAGCATCATGAAGAACAGAACGCATGTGCCGATGACGTTCACTGCACGGCTGACCCCCCTTACGTCCCGATCAAAATGACGAAATACAGTTCCAAGCCCCATATCGCTGCGTTGCCGGTCTTATTTTCTGTATTCTTTTACAAGTTTTTTGATGTCATCAAAAAACTGTTTTCCCGGAAGACCTTTAGATTCCAGCTTTTTGATCATTCTTTCCTGGATGGGCTTTGACAGTTCCGTCCACCGATCGATTTCCTCTGGGGAGAGCTTGATGATTTCCTTATCCGGATTGTTTCTAATGTCTTTTGTAGCGTCCTCGGTCTCCTTGAGAGCGCTCCTGGCATAATGCAGGGACCCCACATCCCCGCTCATGCTCATTATGGCATTCTGAGCGTCCGGAGGCAGTTTGTTCCACTTGGCCTTGTTCACCCCGAAGACAAAAAAGGGCCCCGGAAAGGCCGGTACGACAGTAAAGTATTTGGCGAGCTTATTGGTGCCGAAGGCATGATGGCCGGACCAGCCCATGCAGCTTCCGTCTATAACCCCCTTCTGGAGATTCATGAAAATATCCGCGGGCTTGATGAACATGGGCGAGGCACCCACCGATTTCAGGAGGTCTGCAATCCCCTTCTGGGCGACCCTGAGCCTCAGTCCCTTTACATCATCCACGGTGCGAACGGGCTTCTTGACGGTGGCAATACTAATAGGCGCAAACCCATAGAGAAACAGAAACTTGACCTGCCTGAAATCCTTCTGCATCGCGGGGTATTTCCGGTACAGCATCATGGCGACTTTGGAGGCTAGGACGGGATCATCCATGTTTGAACCGGGATGGATCAAGGCCTCGGTCATGGGGAAACGGCCGGGGTAATGGGGGACCGCTGCGTAAACGATGTCCACGATGCCGTTAATACAGGCATCATAGACCTGTCTTGCTCCGGCCAGCGCACCCCCGTAAAAAGGAATCACTTTCAGCTTTCCCTTAGATGCCTCATTAATCTTCGCCGCCCACACAGCGTGGCCATTTCTGGATCTTGAAGACTGGGCACTTTCGAGTACCGCAAATTTCAATTCAATGGGCTTGGCTGCAGAGGCAAAAACAGGGGATGTAAGAAACACGGCCCCGATTAAGAAAACCAGGACGACCAAACCGCCGTAAAACTGCTTTCTTGAATCTCTCATTTTGGACCCTCCCTGTACAAAAGTGTTTTTGACTGGATTGGGAACGCTAACCAGAATTCAAGAATGGATGAAAAAGATGTTATGAGAATGCGATTTCACCCCCTTTCATTCCTTGAAACAGTATAGTCCGCATCGGATTGATCAAGCCGCTTGATATTCCGACCCGACATCTTATAGCCAAAATTCCCTGTAACAGCACTTTAAAGACTCAAGATGTGGGAGGTCCTATGCCTCACGAATAGAAACCTTCTGCGCAATGCATCCCGCACAGGGCCTTCCTCTCTCGGATAGATATATGTGCTGTTTCAGACAAGTCAAGAGAAAAAAGGTCTTAGTTTGAGACGCCTCCTTCAGCCATGGCCATCAAGGCTCTATTTGCATTAAGTCGTTGTTCTTTGACGATTTGTAACATTTTAGCCGTTTGAAAAGCGATTCAGAGAACTCGGTGATGGACGAACGGGGGTGATGATGCCTTTTCTTGCGTTCCGAGCCTCCCGGGCTGGTCTTTTCTGCGAC
>JAFDGR010000285.1 GCA_019309145.1 Deltaproteobacteria bacterium
CGGCTACCGGGATCATGGGGGCACCCGTGATTATTATGGGGCTTTTCGCGCTCCCGGAGATGCTCAAAAAGGGGTATGACAGGGCCCTCAGCTGTGGAACAATCTGTGCCGGAGGTACCCTGGGCATCCTCATTCCCCCCAGCATCATGCTCGTGGTCTATGGCCCCATGGCAGGCGTTTCCGTGGGGAAGTTGTTCATGGGAGCGATTCTGCCGGGATTGGTCCTGGCGACCCTGTATGCCTGTTACATCGTTATCCGATGCACCCTGAACCCAGGACTCGCTCCGACGCTCGATCGGGAACAGCGGGCCATTTCCCTGGGAAAGAAGTTGTATCTGATAAGCACGTCCATGCTCCCGACGCTTTTTCTGATTCTCGCGGTGCTGGGTACCATCTTTTTCGGGGTCGCGGCCCCTACGGAAGCCGCTGCAGTGGGTGCGCTGGCCAGTACGCTGTTGGCCCTCTGCTATGGGCGGCTCAACTGGCGGATGATAAAGGATTCCGTGTATCAGACCATGGTGGTTTCGAGTATGATCCTTCTCATTGTTGCCGCGGCTTTTGTGTTCACCGGCACATTCATGCTCGTGGGAGGAGGAGATCTCGTTCAGGACCTCCTTCTCGGGCTCCCCGTCGGGCCTACGGGGATACTGGTTATCATGATGGCGGCGTTTTTTCTCTTCGGCCTGTTCATGGAGTGGGTGGGAATTGTCCCCATCCTGGTGCCTATCTTCGCGCCGATCCTCGCTGAATTAGGCATTAATCCCTTGTGGGCCGCCATCCTGTTCTGTGTGACCATGCAGACATCATTCCTCACCCCACCCATGGCCCCGGCCCTTTTTTATCTGAAAGGCGTTTCCCCGGATGAAATCGATTTCGGGAACCATATCATCCGGGGAACCATTCCCTATATCGGGCTCCAACTGGGGGGGCTGGCCCTGGTCATGCTGTTCCCCCAGCTTGCCCTGTGGCTTCCAAAGGTCATGGTTCACTGAAAGGTTTTCGAGTCTTAAAAAAGAGCGCAGGACATCATGTTCCAGGCGGAAAGTCATCCCGTTCCCTGGCGAAATAATGATGAAGAATTGAGTGCCTTTAAAGAAGGAGAAAGGAGAATAAAGATGAGATCGGACATATTGAAAAAAGGAATTGAAACACTGCCACACCGGGCGCTGCTCATGTCGGCCGGATTGAAAAAGAAGGATTTCGACCTGGAAAAACCCTTTATCGGGATTGCCAACAGTTACAATAATATTATCCCGGGTCATATTCACCTGAACGAGCTGACCCAGGAAGTAAAAAGAGGTATCCGGGACGCGGGCGGTGTGCCGTTTGAATGGGGCGTGCCCGGGGTTTGTGACGGGGTGGCCATGTTTGTGGAGATGCGTTTGAGTCTCCCCAGCCGGGAACACATCGCGGATAATGTTGAAATCATGACTCTGTCCCATTCCCTGGACGGCTGGGTAGGAGTCACCTCGTGTGACAAGATTACCCCGGGGATGCTCATGGCGGCCGGGCGGCTGAATCTGCCGGCCATCATGCTCACGGGCGGGCCCATGAAGGCCAATGTCATAGACGGGGAAAAGCACCACCCCATTGAAGGATTCGGCATGGTGGGCCAGGTGAAGTCCGGAAAGCTGTCAGCAGATGCGGCGGAAAAAATGCTCCCGACCATGACGTGTGGTGCCGGTTCGTGCGTGGGGCTTTATACTGCGAATACCATGGCGGTCGTGGCCGAGGTCCTGGGGATGTCCCTCACGCGATGCGCGACCACCCCGGCCTTGGATCCCCTCAAGAAGATACAGGCCTATGAGACCGGGAAAAAGATTGTGGAACTGGTGAAGCAGGGGATCAAGCCGAGGGATCTCATGACCGAGGCCGCGTTTGAGAATGCAATCCGGGTAGACATGGCCATGGGCGGGTCAACCAACGCGGTGCTCCACATCCCGGCAATCGCCCGGGAGGCGGGCATTGAGCGTGGTGTTGAGGTGTTTGACATGGTTTCGAGGGAGACACCGCACCTTTGTTCCATCATCCCGGCGGGCCCGTATGAGATGGCTGACGTGGATGCCGCAGGCGGTATCCCGGCGGTGCTGAACCGGCTGCGGGATGGGATCAAAGACTCGCCCACGGTCAACGGAAAGTCCATCGCAGAGATCGCTGCGGAGGGGAAGGTCCTGGACGAAGAGGCCATCAGACCCCTGGAGCGTCCGAGGGTGGGATCGCCGTACTTCAGGGGAATATCGGCAACAGCGCGATTATTAAACAGACGGCGGTGGCCCCTGATATGATGGTCCATTCCGGGCCGGCCAAGGTTTTCTATACCGAAAGAGACCTGCTTGACGCCATTGGATCAGGTGGGATCGCTGAAGGGGACGTGGTGGTTCTCCCGTTTCAAGGGCCGGCTGGCGCACCCGGCATGCCGGAGATGTTGACTCCTACTGATGCACTGAAAGGGGCAGGGTACAAGAAGGTCGCCCTGCTTACGGATGGAAGGTTTTCAGGGGCTACCACGGGACCTTGCATCGGGCACGTGGAGATGGAGGCATTCAACGGGGGAGCTATCGGTGCCATCAGGGACGGGCGGTGCCATCAGGGACGGGGATATCATTGAAATTGATATCCCGAAAAGATCGCTCAATGTGATCGTGAGCGACAGTGTCCTGATGGAGAGGCTCCAAGAGCAGGTACCACCGGAGAGGAAGCTCACTCCCCTGCTTGAATCCTACCGGAAAAAGTTTCTGGGGAAAAACTGTTACGGGGGATAACGTTATTCCCCGCGGTCGCAGGACAGTTTCCAGTGCGCACACGAAGCCCGTTCCTTGAGTGGGTTTCCATGGAGGCGACAGGCGCCTGAAAAGCGATCCCTGGCATTGATTTCGCCTTCTTTGTCATAATGTGCCCATTATATCTTTGATTTCCCGGTTCCTGACAGCGAAAACATAATATAAGAGCCCGAGGACTGTAACACAGATAAAGATGGCCCAATGAACCCATGTTTCAAAGGCCACCAGGGAAAAAAGAAAAGCGATGACTGAACCAAATAAGGCGATGATCGGGGTAAGAGGGTATGCGGGGACCCTGTACGGCCGTTCCATTTCGGGTTTCTTTTTCCGGAGGATAAAGAAAGATATGATAACAAGGATATAGGCGATCAGGATGGCTGAAGATGCAATCTGGAATACCATGAAAAGCTGCTGAAAAATCGCCCCCAGAATGCCAAAAAAAGTAATCAGGATGATAGCCCAGTAGGGTGTCCCGTATTTTTTCCCGACATGACCCAGGAAGGATGGGAGGACGCCCTCTCTTGCCATTCCAAGCATAAGGCGGGATGCCCCGATGACAAAGGCGTTCAACGTGGTGATAAGGCCCATGATCCCCGCGATCAGTATGATTGTTGCGCCGGTATTGCCCAAAAAGATCCTGGAAACCTCAATGAGCGGAACTTCAGCCTTGCTCTGTGCGATTTGGGCGGGTGGCATATTGGCAGCAGCCGTAAAAAAAGCGCCGACGTAGAAAAAACAAACAAAAACAATAGACAATGGGATCATGTACACTACTTTTCTGATGGGCGATTTCACCTCTTCAGCAGCCTGGGGCACGATATCAAATCCCATGAACGCCAGCATGCCTATGGGCACCATCATGAACATGCCAGGGATATGTCCTTTAAAGAATGGGGTGAAATTTTCCCAGTGGATATTCCCCAACCCGCCAAAAATGAATATGGCCATTCCGAGGAAAAGAACCACGGCGAAGACCAGTTGGATGATCGCGGAGATCCTTATACCGAGGAGGTTGATGCCCCCAAAGATCAGTGCGAGGATAATACCGATGAGCCATTTCGGGGGACTTGAAAAAAGCATGGCGAGGACTTTGGAAAGGACAATGATCTCGCCAGGCATCATGGCGCTATAGGCGATGACCAGGAACCACCCGGTTACAAAACTGAGAAATTTTCCCATTGCAACCTTGGTATAATGATATTCTCCGCCCGCGAAAGGCATGGCCGCGCACAGCTCTGCATAGCAAAGGCCGATAAACAGGCAAAAGGCAGCGGCAATGACTACCGACAGAAGCAGTGCAGGCCCGGCATAGCCAAAAAGGACATTCGGAAGAACAGCCCATGCCATACCCACCATGGCACCGGTAATTAATGTGAAAATGGTTCCCAGTGTCAGACTCCGTTTCAATCCTGTATTTTCCATACACCCCTCCTCTCTTTTTTGCTCAATAACACAAGTCGCCTTCTTTTATCATCGAAATGTGTTGAGTAAATAGGAAAAAGTCACCACCGGTAATGAGCTACAAGTGCAATAAATTTTTCGCATTTCCGCCGAGCCATTTGATCTTTACTTCTTCCTTGAGCGCAAGCGCCTTGATTTCTTCTATGCTTTCCTTGAATTGCTGGGCAGGCCAGGCGGTTCCAAAAATAATCTTATCCTGCAGGATGCTGTTCCCATATTGCATCAAGGTTTCCCATCCCGTCCCGGGCATGGCAAGGTATTTGGGCCGGATGGCTGATATATCTGTGTAGGCGTTGGGATGTCGCCAGAGAAATGCCATCATCTCATTCACCCATGGCCACCCGCCATGGCCCGCGATAATTTTCAGCTCCGGGAAATGTCCTGCCACTTCGTCAAGATAAATCGGTCTTCCGAAATCCATTGGGAGGTGGGGAACATAATTGATGGAGCTGTGAATCCATACGGGGATCCCAAGCTCGATACACTTTGCGTAGAGAGGGTAGTAGAGCTTATCGTTGCTTCTCAACTTGTGTAACCAGGGTTCCAGGCACAGGCATTTCATCCCGAGATCGTGCACGGCATATTCCAATTCTCTGATGGCTTTCATGCCTTTGTGCGGGTCTACCGCTGCCATCCCGATGAATCGTTCAGGAGATTTTTGGACGAATTCCGCTACCTTTTCGTTCGGGACTTTCATGCCCGAGGTCGTTTCAGCATCTTCAGCCGGCAAGACGGCTACATCCACGCCTGCATCGTCCATCAATTGCAAGAGAAACCCGGCAGGGTCGGTTCGAATGGCACGAAGCAGGGCTTCCATGTCTTCACTGCTGTAAAGCTGCGTGTATTGTGCGAAATCGCCGGTTGGGTTTGCGAATCCTGCAAGGGTTTCTTCCAGCGGCGGGATAACACAAATATCAACGACCATATTTTTTTCTCTTTCAGTCATTTCTTATCTCCCGGATATCACAGAATATTGGTTCTCTTCCCTGTCTTGGGTTGTTTTTTGGAAGGACAAAAGTTCCCGTCAGTTATCGAGCGCCAAATTTGAATAATGCTATATCACGATACTTTCTCCAACTTTCATGTCTTTGTAAGCTTCTTGAAAAGAGTCACGAAACATGGACAAACTTGCATCACAACTATCATGGGCAGAAAGGGCAACGAGTTGTGGTTCTCTTGTCTTGAGTAATTGAATGTTATCGCGGACCTCGCGCATGGTTATAGGATGCCAGGGCACTTTGCCGGTGCCAACATATTTTTCAATGGGAATGCCGAGAAATTTTTCCCTCCCTCCCGTAACCGGGTAGTGAAGTCCGCCCACAATTCCGTAAATGGGCTCTCTGAACAATGCTTCGGTTCTCGCGATGATTTTTGGAAGTGTTTGATGGCCGCATCCGACAATCAGCACGATACCCTTCCCGTCCACTAGACATGCCAGGGCCTGTTCAGGAGTCCATCCGAGAAAAAATAATTGGGTCGGAATGGCGCCAATGGAGGCCACACCTTTTGCAATGACCGTTGGGTTCTCTGCGCATACCGGGTTTACATGAGGATATGTCATGGGGATCGGGGTGTAGACCATCTTCTGGTGCAGGGGTATCTGGCGACTGGTTAAAGAAAATGACTTGCGTCTCATGAAATGCATGCCGCCCACATGGTCCGGGTGATTATGGGAAATGAAAATCGTATCGATTTCATCCAGCGTGATTCCCAAGCAGTCCATGTTATGCAACAAAGGAGAAGGATCCATTTGTTTTGGATTGTATCCCACATCGAACAGGATGGTATTTTGGTCGGTCCTGATCAGATAGGAAACCCCTGCTTCAAACATGAGGTTTTCGTCATTTGTGTACCAGTCAATCAGGGGCAGGATTTCAAGTGACCTGGTCGACCCGAATCCGGTCATCCTTTTGACTGATCTTTGACAGTTAGAAAAAAATAGTTCTGCAATATTAGGGACATAGATCTAGCCAAAATGTTCTTGGCACCACAAATTACATTGCCCTTTG
>JAFDGR010000286.1 GCA_019309145.1 Deltaproteobacteria bacterium
ATAAGGAGGCTGCCGGCCGCCGCCACCAGGGCTGAACCGATCCCGAACGTTACAATGGTAATTCGGTTGCTGTTGACGCCCATGAGTGTCGCCGCCTCCTTATCCTGGGCAGTAGCGCGGATGGACCGACCAATATCCGTTTTCAGGAGGAACCAGAAGAGCCCCACCGTGAAGCCCACCGCGAATAAAAAGGCAATGCACATGGGCACATTGAAAGAGATATTGCCGAGAAAAAACGCCGATGAACTGTAGCTCGTTTTGACGGTCTTGTAGTCGGAAGAAAAGAGAAACCTGGCAATTTCCGCGAGGACGATACCAATGCCCACCGTCATGAGTACCTGGTTCTCAGGAAGAATGGACTCCACTTTCATGAGAGGATTCAGCAAATATTTCTGCAGAAAACAACCAAGCAGGAAGAGGGCGGGCATGGCCACGAAAAGGGAGAGATACGGATCAAGGTGAAGAAAGTGAAACAGGACGAATGTGATGTACATGGCCACCATCATGAGCTGTCCGTGCGCGAGATTGATGATGCCCATGACACCCATGATCAGGGTCATTCCTATGCCGATGAGTGCGTAAATACCCCCGATGAGAATACCTGCTACCACTGTTTGCAAGAACACAGCCATTTTGGATTCCTTTCATATCCGTCATACCTGATTTTCATGAAAGGGGGAAGTTTTTTCTGGGAGAGTGACCAAAGGAATGAAAAGAGGTCACTCTCCGCTGTCAGGAGACGAAGGATGGAACACGCGAATTAGTATCCCCAGACCTTCAGCCAATTGACCGGATACGCGAAAGACTTGGTGGCATGTTCTTTCGGCCACACCAGTTCCAGTTTCCCGTTGATCCACTGTACCACATAGGTAGCGGCCTTATTCTGGTTCTTCATTTTTCCCCAGGTGGTGAACTTGACCGGGCCAAAAACGGTATTCATGTTCGTCCCCAGGAGTGCTTCCCGGATATCGGTATTTTTATAAGATTTTGCCCGTTTCAGGACGTCGGCAATCACATAACAGGCTGCATATGCCTCGGCACCGTGATAATCGACGGATTTGTGGTACCGTGCCCTGAACTTGTTATAGAAATCCATGGCCCCGGGAAAGGGGAGGACCTGATGCCAGAGGGTGGCGGAGATGACCTTATCCGATGCAACTCCCGCATTCTGTTGAAATTCGGGGAGGGTAAACCCGGCGGCGCCGCCGATAAACATCTTCGGGGTCAATTTCAGTTCTTTTGCCTGTTTCATGAGCAAAGAGGCATCCATTATATAGGAAACCATATAGACGATATCCGGGTTCTTTTGTTTCACCTTGATCAGGATTGGTTTGAAATCGATTCCGCCATGTTCATAGCCTTCCTTCATCAGGACCTTGATCCCGAGTTTCTTGCAGGTCTTGGCAAAGGACTTTGCTCCCTTGGTTCCAAAGAGGGAGTTTTCATGCAGGATCGCCACTGTCTTTGGCTTGATGACCTGGGCGAGCAGAGATTCCACCCCGCTCGCATACCTGCTCACCGGTGGGTTCAGGCGAAAAATGTAGTCCCATCCTGACGTTGTGATCTTGTCTGCCGAGCCGGTATTTACCAGAAAGGGGATCCTGTTCTGCTGGCATACCCCGGCGGTGGCATAGGTGACCGAGCTGCTGTAGCCGCCACCCACCATCACTACCTTATCTTTGGTGATGAGTTTTTCAACAACCGAACGTCCCACATCAGGCCGGCCGGTTGTATCTTCAATCAGCAAATCCAGTTTCTTCCCGTTAACCCCACCGGCTGCATTGATTTCCTCAAGTGCCATTTGAAAAGCCTGTTTTTCAATTTCCCCAAATTTTGCGAGGGAACCGGTTAATGGAAGAACCACGCCCACCTTGACTGCCCCGGCAGCCTGGGCCGGCGCAATTCCGGGCACCAGGACAAAACTGAAAGCCACGACAACCCCCAGAAAAAGAATCATTGCTCGTTTCATGATGTTCCTCCTCTTTGTGGATTAATAATGTGGGGCTTCGCCCCATATAACTCGATGGAATACAGCGGTATTCCATACGACCAGCCGGCTGAGGAATCCTTCGAGAAAATCTGGATCCGGTCTCGGGGTCAGAGGGTCTCCCTCATGATACAGATATGCTATCTCATTGAAAACTCATTGTAAAGAGGGACTTTTTCTGATTTTTCTGTAAGAAAATTTCTTATTAGAATTCTATAAGACCATTCTGGATGGCAAAACGGGAAAGTTCAGCGTTATTCCTCAAATTCAGTTTTTTGAGGAGTCGCAATCGGTAGGTATCAACAGTCTTGACGCTTATGTGATAGATATCGGCTATTTCCCTATTGGTTTTTCCCAGGGCGAGACTGCGAAGGACCTGGATTTCCCGCGTAGAGAGGGAATCGACAGGAGAAAGCCCCTGCATTCCACGAGCAACCCGGAGCGCGAGTGCCTCTGCCACTGTTCCTGACAAATAGCGTTTTCCCGCGTGGACTTTCATAATTGCTTTTACAAGCTCCTCCGGGGCGGACCGCTTGGTGATATAGCCGCTCGCTCCTACCTGAAGCGCACGCACCACGTACTGTTCCTCTTCGTGCATGGTCAGGACAAGGATGGGGAGTCTCGGCGTAACGCTGCGGAGCCTGCTGACCACCTCGAGTCCATCCAGGCCCGGCATGGAGATATCAATGACCGCCACGTCCGGCTTTGTCTCGTTGGCCAACCGAAGGGCTTCCTCCCCGTCGGAGGCCTCGGCCACCACCTGCATTTCCGCGCTTTCTTCAACAATCCTGCAAAGCCCGGCACGAACAATCTGATGGTCATCTGCAAGGAGGACTCGAATCACATCACGTTCTCCGTTCGGTCCCGAAAGGGTGCCCGAAATCGCAACTCAGTGCCCTTTCCGGGAGTGGATTGAATCTCAAGGGCGCCATCCAGCAATTCAGCCCGTTCCTTCATGCCCGCAAGGCCCAGCCCTTCACGGGCGGCTCTTCCATGCACATCAAAACCGCGGCCATCGTCTCGAACCGTGAGTAAAAGAAAATCCTTTTCCATGCCAAGTCGTACCTCCACGTGGGTGGCGGAGGCATGCCTGGCCACATTGGTGAGGGCCTCTTGCGCGATGCGGTAAGCGGCAGTGGCGAGATAGTCGGGAAGGGGAGGCAGAGAGGGCGAATCTTTGAATCGGCAGGTCACATTTGTTCTCTTCTCGAATTCATCAGTATACCACTCCAGGGCCTCCACGAGCCCGAGATCATCAAGGACACCGGGACGCAGGCGGATGGCAAGTCCTCGCACATCATCAATGGTTTTATCGATAAGCTCACGCATTGTCAATGCCCGGTCTTCGGCAATCGAATCCTTTTCAGCCAGGTAATTCCCGAGCCAGACGGCGTCCATGCGGAGCGCGGTCAGGACTTGTCCGAGTTCATCATGCAGTTCCCGGGCGATGGCGGCACGCTCATTTTCCTGGTTCTGCATGATCCTGCCGGAAAGCCTTCGTATCTCCTCGGTCCTTTTTTTTACCTGTTTTTCAAGCTTCATGGAATACTGTTTCAATGCTTCCCGGGCTCTCGTCAGTTCTTCCTCGGCACGCTTGCGCTCTGTTATGTCCCGGCTGAAAAGAGCGATCCTGGCAACACGTCCATGTGCGTCGGAAATGGGATAGACATGGGTGTCCAGGTATCTTCCTTCTCTTTCATCTTCGTAATGCACCGGAGTTCCGGTGGCGACAACCTGTTCATGAAATGCCTTTCGGCGATCAGCCACATTTT
>JAFDGR010000050.1 GCA_019309145.1 Deltaproteobacteria bacterium
GAGGAGACAGCTGCTGCTCATTTTACTCTTAAGGTCATTTTTGCAGCGATTTGGGCCCTGATGCTGGTAGGGGGAACGTGTTTATTCACCATTGGCCCCCTTCGTGTCGCTTTACTATTCCTAACAGCCACATCATTTTGCATGCAACTGGTACAGACACCTCGCCTGATTCTGGTTCGTCGAGTCACACATCGTCGTCTGGCGGTTGTGCAAATTACCAATACTGTCTTCATCACCCTTATCCCGTTGGGTTTGGCTTTTCGAGGAGTAGAATTGTGGGCTCTTCTTGCAACCAATCTTATTGAACTCCTTTTGACCGTCTTTGCGTTCTATATTTATCATCCTGTATGGATACCTCGATTAACGTGGTCGTCTGATATCGTACGCTATTTTCTACGTTTTGGATCACGGAATGTCTGGTCGATCTTGTTGCTGAAAGCATTGGACCGAGTGGATGATTTGTGGACCGGCTATTTCCTGGGGAAAGCCGAACTTGGCTTATACAGCCGTGCTTACAGATTTGCGACGTACCCCCGGCAAGCCCTTGCCGTACCGATCAATTCTGTTGCGAGCGGTGTCTACGCTGAATTAAAAGGGGACAGGCTGCATCTATCTCAGGCGTTTTTCAGGATAAATGCCACTCTCGTTCGTACGGGATTTTGTTTCGCGGGCATTTTGATGCTCGTTGGCCCCGAATTTATTGGAATTGTTCTGGGTCCTAAATGGCTTCCGATGCTCAACACCTTCCGCCTGATGCTCATTTTTACTTTATTTGACCCCATTAAGACAACGGTTGATAGAGTGTTCATTGCTGTTGGTAAACCGGAGATTTTAGTGAAAACAAAGCTGATCCAACTGGGCGTACTGATTGTGGGACTATTTACATTGGGTGCCTATTTTCATATCGCAGGCGTTGCTGTCGCCGTGAATGTGATGCTAGTGGCGGGGATGGTGGTATTGTTATGGCAGGCAAAAGCGTATGTTGATTACTCTGCTCTCAAATTGTTCGCTTTTCCGGGAGTAGCTTTTGTTACGGCTGCGGGCACGGTGTATGCTGTATTGCACTTTGCAAAGGTATCAGAAGCCTGGCAAGTCGTCACAATGAAAATCTCCATTTTTTTGGTAGTCTATTTTGGCGTTCTTATTATTTCAGAATGTCGACAAATGAAGGATATGATGGCCTTGTTTATAGGAATACTCCGGCCTAATAACAAGAGAAAGATTGAAGGTATTCATTAGGGGATGCGAAGATGAGATTTACGTACATGCCAAAATACATGTTTCTTGCAGCATTTGATTTTCTTTCGCCCGTTGGATTTCATTTGGAAAAACAACTGTCGAAATATGCAGTTGGCGAGTACCTGTTAAACGTTTTCTACAATTTAACTGTAGATGGTTTTTTGGTTTCCTTCCCAAAGTGCGGTCGTACCTGGGTGCGATTGATGTTGGGAAAGGCCTTCGCAACCCACTTTGAGCTTGATGTTTCCAGTGCAGCTCTACTTGACATTGAACATTTGAGCCTCAAAAGGCGTGGTATTCCTCGAATTCATGTCACGCACGATAAAGCAAATATCAGGTTGCCTCATGAGCTGAAAATGAACCGAACAAAGTATCGGGGCAAGAAAGTTATTTTTTTGGTCCGGGACCCTCGGGACGTGATTGTCTCCCACTATTTTCAGGTTACGAGACGTCGGCGAAATAAATATTTCTCTGGGGATATGTCTACTTTTATTCATCATGAACATTATGGGATTGAGCGGATATTGCGTTTTATGAATATCTGGTATCATCAACAAAATGTCCCGTCTGGTTTTTTGTTAGTCCGCTATGAAGATCTAAAGGCAAGCCCTCATAATGAGCTGAAAAAGATTGTAACGTTCCTCGGCCTTTCTGGTGTACGGGAGAAGACTCTCAGGGACGCGGTGGAATTTACCCATTTTGAGAATATGAAAAAAATGGAACGTGATGGAGTCCTTCATTCACGCAAATTACAACCACGTGATCTTGATGATCCTGAGACCTACAAAGTCCGGAAAGGGCTGGTGGGGGGATATAGAGCCTATCTAAGCGAAGATGATATTGTCTATTTGAATCGCAAAATAGAAACGGAATTGGAAGCGGCATTTGGATATGGTGGCCATTATAGCTGACAGTAGCGATGCTGCTGGCCTTTACGACGGGAGTTATGAGCGAAAAAGCTTGATTTTATATTACAAGATTTGAGCTTACTCTTATGTCCAAAAGATTAAAAATCTTCCAAGCTAATTTTGACGCCAAAGCGAATGCTTACAAGGGCTATTATCAAAAACCAGTCAATATTTTCCAAAACGGCAAGCGCCACCGCGTTGAGATTCTAAGAGAATACGTGCGTGCCTCGCGACCCACCTCAATTTTGGATATTGGTTGTGGGCCGGGTATTGTCTTAGAGGAGATTCGAAAAGTGTCAAGAGCAAAAAGGTCCTTTGGTATCGATTTCTCTTGGGCCATGCTTTGCCATGCTAATGAAGTTCATTTGCTAAATGGTAATTTCGTACAAGCAAGCGCAGAGAATTTGCCTTTTTCCGATGGTATCTTTGAATTTGCCTATGCTTTAGGTGTTATAGGATACGTTTTTTCTCCACCAGTATTCATCCGAGAAGTCCAAAGAATCCTAAAACCAGAAGGGATATTTGCTTTCACCTGTCCCAACGGCGATTCGTTCAGTCGGAAATTGCGCGATTTTGTCCTTCGCCATAGCAGTGATCAGGGATTGCTTTGGGCGCGTCGGTTACCTTCACAAAACGTGAAACGATGGCTAATCAGGAGCGGATTCAAACTCGTCAAGTGCCATTTCATAATTTACGGCAATGGCATTATTCATTTTCCCTGGTCAATTCCTCTGAGCAGCATTATGGAAAGAATCATATCGAGGACTAAATTGTCCCAGTATCTAGCGTGGTCTGGATTATGGATTGTCAAGAAGATCTGATCAGTGCACGAATTTTTCAGTAGAAAAGATATACGATCCCTCGAAAATCGGCACTCCCTGAAGATATGCATTAGCCTTTTTCGAGAATTTGAATGCAAGAAACTTCAATATTGCCATTGGAAGAGTAATCTGCGCCTGAACCAAGGGCTTGCCGGTAAAACAGACCTAGATTTGCTAATACATCCTAATGACAAAGGCCTATTGCTACAAACTCTTCAAAGACTTTCATTCAAAAGGGTCATTTCTCCAGGCCAAAAAAGATACCCAGGGGTCGTAGACTACCTAGGATTCGATCATGAAACCGGAAGGCTCTGTCACCTCCATGTGCATTACCGATTGATTCTGGGTCCAAAGTACGCAAAGAATTACTGGCTGCCCATTGAAGATTTTGTATTCGGCAATCTTGAGATTCAAGAGCATGTCAACGTTCCCAGAGCATGTCAACGTTCCCTCCAGGGAACTGGAATTGCTTTTACTGATCATTAGAGCATCAATGAAAATGAGCCCCCTCGGCCTTGTCAGGTATTGGCTGCATCAGAATCAGACCCCATTCCCGGAAGATATTTACCGGGAATTTCTCTTCCTGCTTAAAAACTGGCACCAGGATAAATTTGAAGCAATTCTTGAAAAATCTGGTCTGCCACTCTCTCATTCCACCATGGTGAGCTTCGCGAATAAATTGAAAAACCGTACTCTTAAGCTGATTGATTTTATTCTGATCCGCAGGCATGTGTTTCGATCGCTGCATCCTTTTCAATACCGACGTTTGATAGAGACGTTCAAATCAAAATCGATTACAATTTTTCATCTGTTGCCTTTTATGAGGATTGTTTGGCCCATGCCCAGAAAAACATTGCCAAACAAGGGAATGTTTTTCGCGGTAGTGGGCGCCGACGGATCTGGGAAATCCACAATCGTCGAGGATCTTGAAGCATGGTTCTCATGGAAGCTTGACGTAAAAAAACTCTATTTCGGAATTCCAAAGAGAAGATGGCTCAAAGTTTTGGATAAGATTGTGCGCGGTTGCAAGGCTCTTTGTCATTTTTTCCCGTCAAGAACGTTTGCAAGAACTGTGGCAACTTTGAGTGATTTAATCAGCGCACAAAGATGGGTTTGGATCGCCAGGAAACGGTTCGAACAGTACTGCCAAGGCCTTACATTTTCCATGAAAGGTGGCATAGTTGTCGCCGACCGGTATCCTCTCCCGTCATTCTGGAGTATGGAAGAGCCAATGGATGGCCCAAGAATCAGAAAAGAAATGGGGAAAACAGGGGAAAAGTTGGCTTGTTTGGAAGAGAAGTATTATTCTAAAATCGACCTTCCTGACATGATTTTTATATTGCAGGCCGATGTGGAGGAGTTGAGAAAAAGAAAGGTGGATCTGGATTTTTCAAATCACAAAAGGAAGGCCGCGGCCGTCAACGCTGTCAATGGCCAAGAGCATATTTTGCCCATTGACGCCAATAGACCGTACGATGATGTCTTGTTGGAAATCAAGCGAAAGATTTGGGAAGTATTATGATTATTGAGTTTATGGGGCTGCCTGGATCAGGGAAAACAAGGCTCCACGAGGTTGCAAGAAAGATAATTGAAGAGAGGGGTTTTGCTGTATGGGACCCGGATCAGATGTGGAACAGTGTCAGGAAGTATAAGGAAAAATCCGCCGCAAATGGCCTCACCGGGAGCGTGAAGTTCGTAATAAGAGTGGTTTTGAATCTGTTTCCTCAGCTACCTCAGATCTTTCGATTTTGCAGAAAGCATTTCAGCTTTGTTTTAGGGGTACTCTGGATGATTTTGAGCAATCCAAGTGCAATAAGGACTCGCATTTTGTTGCTCAAGTATCTTTTGATTGATATCTGTCAGTACGCAACCATAAATGGTCACGACGGCAAAACGAAGGTAGTTTTAGTTGATGAAGGGTTCATTCAGCATATTTTTACAAATTTAGCACAAAAATTACATAACAGAGATTTTCAAAAGGGGAGGTGGTACATTAGAAATGCACCACTTCCCAATCTGCTCATTTATGTTCGAACGAGCCCAGAGACTTGCCTTCAAAGGATGCAGGCTAGGGGGTTTCCCCGCAGATTGCAGAATGAACCGATCGATGTCATCAAAACCATGTTGTCAACAGGAAATGAACTCTTTGAATTTGTTTATGGAATTGTTGAACGGATATCACACGGAATGACCAAGGCGTATGCGTTAAACAGCAAACCGTCTCTGGAGATGACCGGGATCCTTTTGGCCCACCTTGAGACGCTCGCCCATGGATAGGTAGTTTTTGTCGGACAGAGGGTAAAGGATGAATTCCAATAAGCGTATCCCGATTGATTCTGCTGGCGATTTCTTGGCATGGTGGTTTGAGTCGAATCAGCTTCATGGAAAATCATTGGAGGTATTCTCTCGATATTACTCAAATTACTATAATCGGTTTTCTGGGTATCTGAAAAAGGCTTGGTCTGATCGGCATCTGGAACTGGAAGATATTCTATCCGCTTTTACAAAAAATCGTCCCATGAGATGCCTTGATATAGGCTGTGGCACGGGAACAGTATCTCTCTATATGGCTTGCAGGTTGATGGATCATGGAAGAGTGCGAGGTGTTGACATTAACGATGATCGATTGATGTGTGCTCAAGCACGGAAAGAAATCTTGGTAAAGAGTTTGGGAAGCAAGATTTATTGCGAGTTTGAAAAGTCTGATGTGCTTTCAATTTCCTCGGATGAAAAGTATGACCTCATTTTTCTCGAAGAGACACTCCATCACTTGGAACCCAGGCGCAGACAAATCGCCAAGATAAAGGAGCTACTCTCTGAAGATGGACTTATTGTCATTAGCGAAGTGAATGCCTATAACCTCCCGATGCAGGTCGCGCTTTTGAAGAAAAGAGGGTTAAAAACAGTCGAAAAAAGGGTCAAGAGTAACGGTTCCGAGTACATCTATGGGATTGAAAGGATTGTCCCCGCTCGGATAGTCAAAAACCTCTTTGTTGACGGCAATCTAAGAATGGTATCATTGCGATATTTAAGGATATTTAGCTCAAAGATTGCGGGGTTGCTTGAATCAGGCGGCATAGACCTTATGGCCATTGAAAAAACCTTATTGAGGTGCTCTCTCTTCTCTCGCATGGTTTCCATTCACTATAATATTGTTTTCATCAAGACTGGTTCGTACCAGGGTACAATTGCCTGATTGATTCGTCTGGCGTTTCTTTCATGAAGGTCCTTCATATCATTACGACATTGAATGTGGGCGGAGCTGAGATGATGCTCTATAAGCTCCTCACAGGCATGGACCGCCGGGAGTTTTCGAACAGGGTCATCTGCTTTGTTGGCCCGGGGCCCGTTGCAGAAAGAATAAGGGAGATTGGTGTCCCGGTGAAATGCCTGGGGCTTCATCATGGCGTGATGACGCCCCGCGCACTCATTGAACTCATAACAGCCGTCCATGTCTTGCGACCGGATATCGTGCAGACATGGCTATACCACAGCGATTTGTTAGGTCTGGTGACCGCACGGGCTGTGGGGAAAGCCAAAATTGTTTGGAATATCCGCTGTTCAAATATGGAGATGGGAAAATACCGGCACTCAACAGCATGGACACTGAGGTGTTGCGCGGTTTTGTCCCGTTTCCCGGAGGCCGTCATAACAAACTCTTACGAAGCAAGAAGGTTTCACTGGAAATTGGGGTACCGTCCAAAAACATTCAGAGTGATCCCCAACGGGTTTGATCTGCAGAAGTTCCGCCCCGCTCCCGACACACGTCGAACTGTCAGAGAGGAAATGGGTATCGCGGATGATGCGGTGTGCATTGGCATGATCGCGCGATTTGATCCCAAAAAGGACCATTTCACATTTCTCAGAGCAGCGAAGCATATCATCAAAAAAGGTGTAAACGCCTCTTTTGTCCTCTGCGGGGAAGATGTTGACGAAAAAAATCAGATGTTGTCAAAGTGGATTGCTGATCTGGAACTGGAGAAGGATATTCATCTTCTCGGACGAAGAGATGATATCCCACGAATTCTGTCAGCCTTGGACCTGATGGTTTCTTCGTCCGCTTTTGGGGAAGGCTTTCCAAACGTCATCGGAGAAGCAATGGCCTGCTGCGTACCGTGTGTTGTCACGGATGTGGGGGATAGCCGCCAGATTGTCGGCACAACGGGTAAGGTTGTACCTCCGAGAAATCCTTCTGCGTTGGCTGCGAAGATACTTGAGGTATTGTCACTTTCCCGAGCCCAATTCCGCCGGCTCGGCCTCCAGGCCCGAGAGAGAATCGCCGAGAACTATTCCCTAGAAAGGATTACCGCTGCATATGAGAGGCTGTATAGACAGATGGCGTAGGCTTTTTTTGTCGCCCTATAAAAATTTTCAGAAAGATTCCGGGGAGTTAAAGTTTCTGCAATGAAAGGATCGAGAGTTGCCCTTGTTTCACGGTGTGCATGGACACTCTATAATTTTCGATCCGGGTTGATCCGGAGTCTCAAGGAAAAAGGAGCAACGGTAATCGGGGGCGGTGCCGGGGGTGATGGATTTGAAAAGAAGATACGGGACTTGGGGGTCCCTTTTTTTGATTTGCCCGTGGACAAACGGGGGATCAATCCTGCCATGGATGTGAAGCTCCTTTACGCCCTTTATCGATGGTATCGAAAGGAACGGCCGGATATTGTGCACCATTTTACCATCAAGCCGGTGATTTACGGGAGCATTGCAGCGAAATTTGCCGGGATTCCAAAGATTGTCAACACCATCACCGGCCTTGGCTATGTTTTTACGGCAAATGAAAGGAAATGGCTCAGATCAATTGCCCATTTTCTTTACCGGGTGGCCCTGCGGGGAACGCATGTTACTTTTTTTCAGAATATGGAAGATCAGCGCTATTTTTTGCGCAATAACCTCACGCACGGCCACGATACATCCGTTTTGCCGGGGTCAGGGGTGGATTGTGCTCACTTTCGTCCTCTATCAGATAATAGTAAAGCGCCGGATGGAGGTCCAGCGTTTCTCATGCTCACTCGGCTCTTAAAAGACAAAGGTGTGTATGAGTTTGTAGAAGCAGCCAAGAGGGTAAGACAGGTATATACGAGTTCGAGATTTCTCCTTCTGGGGCGGAGGGATGAGAGAAATCCTTCCGTAGTCGCAGAAAAAGATCTGGAGAGATGGCAACGGAAAGGTATCGTGGAGTGGCTTGGAGAAGTAGAAGATGTTCGGCCTAGTATCGCGGATGCTGATGTGGTAGTTCTTCCTTCCTACCGGGAAGGATTGCCGCGCTCGTTGCTCGAAGCCGCTGCCATGGGGAAGCCGGTGATTACAACCGATGCTGTTGGTTGCCGGGATGCAGTGGAGCATGGTCGGACAGGTCTGATGGTGCCGGTGAAAGATTCAGCAGCTCTTGCAGACGCAATGAAGGAAATGATCAAGAACCCTGAGATGCGGTCACGCATGGGAAGAGAAGGCAGACGAAAAATGGAGCTCGAGTTTGATGAGAAGATTGTGCTGAAGAAAATTCTTGAGGTGTATGGGTGTGAAAAACTGAGTGCCTGAACGGACAAGACATCCTGGTGGAGGCGATGCCTCAGGCCAAAAGAAAGAGGAGTATCAGATTGTTTACTTATACGTAGCATTATGGTAATCTACGTATAACAAGAAGAGGACGAAAAAAGTGGCAATGGAAAAACTTCCACTGGAGACACTGACTCTTTATGCCGAACTTATGGAGCAGCTCATGGCCCTGGAGACGCACCGCTCCATCGGACGCGTTTCCGGATGCTTTACCACGAAGACAGTGAAGAGTGAAACCTATTATTACTATCAATATTCGGACCCAGGGGGCGTCTTGCGTCAGGCCTACATCGGAAAGAAAACCCCCGCTCTTGAGCGGGTGGTTGAGCGGTTCCTGACCGAGCGTGAAACATTCAAGGAAGACATAGCACAGATCCAGCGGCTTTGCGCCCAACTGCGATTGGGCGGTGTACTGATTACGGACACGGCGTCAGCAAGGGTGCTGAAAGCATTTGCGGAGAGCGGGATATTTCATTTGAATGGTGTTTTGGTGGGCACGCATGCCTTCACGGTTCTCGGAAACCTTCTTGGTGTACGATGGAAGAACTCAGCCGCAAAGACCCATGATATCGACATCGCAAGCGGGTCGAGGATGAGTGTGGCGATTCCTCACATTCAGGCCGATCTCCCCCGGACACTGGAACGACTTGAGATGGGCTTCCTTCCGGTTCCTCAGCTTGATCCAAAGAATCCGTCAACGTCATTCAAGGTGCGGGGCAAGGCGCTTCGCGTAGATATCCTCACCCCGGAAGTCAGTTCAACCGACCGGGGTCCTGTCTTCATATCGGCCTTCAAAGTTGCTGCTCAACCTCTGCGTTTTCTGGACTACCTGATTGAAAATCCGGAAAAGGGGGCCATAGTCAACGGGGGAGGTGTTTTGGTGAATGTGCCGACCCCTGCAAGATATGCCTTTCACAAGCTGATTGTTTCCGGGGAGCGCGGAGTGGTCATGCACGATAAGATTGAGAAAGACCTTCTGCAGGCTGCACAAGTGTTTTCAGTGCTGGCGGATGAGCGCCCCGGAGACCTGCTGCTTGCCTGGGACGAGATTAAGCGTCGCGGCCCAAGTTGGGTTAAACAGGCATATATCGGCCTTTCTGCCATGGCAAAACGCCATGAAGCTGAACACGGAATGCTTATCGACGTGCTCCCCGAACTGGGGGGAACCGGAAAGAAATGAGGAACAAGGCCCCGGTTTGGGAGTGGTTGCTGTGGGACTAACGCTTTCCAAGTATATTTTTGACGAAATATGGCCCACATTCCTGGTGAGCCTTTTTGTGGCGGTTTTTATTATCCTGGCCACGAGGATGCTTTCCATCATCGAGTTGGTGGTGAACCGGGGGGCGCACGCGACTCAGATGGGAATGATGCTTTTTTACCTGGTGCCCGATATCGTGGTGTTCGCCCTCCCCGCGGCTACGTTGATGGCTGTCCTGGTCGCGTTTCTCAGGTTGTCCGCAGACAGTGAGATCATCGCCATGAAGGCAAGCGGGATCAGCCTGTACCAGATGTTGCCGCCGGTGGTCCTGCTTTCTCTCGTGGCGTTCCTGCTTGCGCTTTTTATGAACGGTTTTGCCGTCCCTTGGGGCAACAGGTCCTTCAAAGACCTGGTTTTCCAGATCGCCAGGTCGCGGGCCGACCTGGGAATCAAGGAACGTGTTTTTTCCGAGCCCTTCGACAATGTCATGTTCTATGTGAATCACCTTTCAGCGCATGACCACCTGATGAGAGACGTGTTCGTAGCGGATCGCCGGGATAAGAAAGCGACCAACACGATCGTGGCAAGAGAAGGGAAGATCCTTGTTGATCCGGATAAGCGATCCATTACGTTGCGGTTCAGGAAGGGTACGATTTTTATTGTTGAAAAGAGCCTGGCATCGGCCAGGACCATACGCTTCGACACCTATGACCTGCATATCGGTCTTCAGGATATCATGGCGGCCCTGCAATCCCGGAGAAAGCACGCCAGTGAAATGAGGATCAGGGAATTGCTGCAAGGGATTGAGACCGCCAAACCAGCAACACGCCTGTACAATAAAATGAAGATAAAGCTTTATGAAAAACTCTCCGTCCCCCTGGCTGTTTTTCTCATGGGATTGATCGGTGTGCCCTTGGGCGCCCGTATCAGGGCGAGAGGCCGGTCGACCGGGGTGGGAATCAGCCTGGCGATTTTTCTTGCCTATTATGTAAGTTTCACCGGGGTCGAGAGGGTGTGCGAAACCGGTGCTCTCGCGCCTGAGATCGGTATCTGGCTCCCGGACATCTTCTTGCTCTTATCATGCGTGTACTTGCTCAGGAGAGTTTCTCGTGAGCGTTCAATCAATATTTTCAAACGTGCAGCAGAGGCGTAAGGAAAAGGAGCTCTTCACGTGATCCAGTCACCCATTCATATTGCTCTTCTGGCTGCAGTCATGAGCTTTGCGCTGTCCCTTGTCCTCACCCCCCTAGTGCGAAAGCTTGCACTCAAGACCGGGCAAGTGGCCGTTCCGAAGAGTGACCGATGGCACCGGAAGGAAACCGCCCTCCTGGGCGGTATCGGTATTTTCTGTTCAGTCCTTGGTGTATGGATCACTCTTTGCTGGGTGCTTGGCTGGGAAGCCTATGGAAAACCGCATTTGCCGTTGATGCTTTGCGCGGCCGGCATGTTCCTGCTGGGGCTTGTGGATGATATCAGGAACATGGATCCGCAGCACAAGCTGGCGGGACAGATCGTGATTGCCTGTGTCATCGTTTTCCTTGGCCTCAGGCTTTCCTGGACCGGTTCAAATACCGTCAACCTGCTCCTGTCCATCCTCTGGATCGTAGGCATTACCAATGCCTTCAATCTCCTTGACAATATGGATGGGCTGGCAGCCGGTATCGCCCTGATCGGCGGCGGTTTTTTCTGTGTCTATCATCTGCTCAGCGGCGGATCTTCTCTTGTCGTCGGACCTTTGTTGTTGATCGGCGGTATCTACGCGGGTGCGCTCGGCGGATTCCTGGTCTATAATTTCAACCCCGCGTCCATATTCATGGGAGATGCCGGAAGTCTCTTTATCGGGTTCATGATGGGATGCATGACCATCCTTGGAGTCCCATCCCAGGCACGGCATGAGAGCTTCATTCATATCCTTTCCGTGATTGCCATCCCCATCTTCATTGTGTTTATCCCTATCCTGGATACCACCTTTGTGAGCCTGATGCGGAAGCTTTTCCGCCGGCCCATCTCCAGGGGAGGGCGCGATCATTCTTCACACAGGCTGGTCGCTATCGGCTTTTCCGAAAAGACCGCCGTCCTGGTGTTGTACGGATTTTCCATTGTATCGGGGATCCTGGCCCTGGGTATGAAGTATCTGAATGTGGGCATTGCCATCGTGATCACGATTTTTTATGTCCTTTTTGTGATCCTGTTCTGGGTGTACCTGGGGAAGGTCCAGGTCTACTCGGAGAAATCCATCCTCTCTGAAAAAGAATCGGGCATTCTCACCCCTGTTCTGGTGGAGATCACCTACCGGAGGCGGCTGTTTGAGGTCCTGCTGGACTTTGTGCTCATCTGCGCCGCGTATTACACGGCCTATCTGCTGCGTTTCGAGGGCGCACCGGGAGCGAATCTCAATTTTTTCCTGAAATCGCTGCCCATCCTGATTGCCTGCCAGCTCCTGGCGTTCTACTTTTTCGGGGTGTACCGGGGCGTGTGGGAAAGCACGGGGATCAGGGACCTGGTGAGCTATGTGGAGGGCATTACCGCGGGCACTGTGGGGACCATCCTTATCCTTCTTTTTTTGTACCGGTTCCAGAGCTTTTCCCGGGCGGTGTTTGTGATTTACTGGGGCCTCATGGTGATCCTGGTGTCTCTGTCGCGTCTCTCGTTCAGGCTCATGGATGAAGGGATCAGGAACGGGAATCCTGAAGGAAGGCGCACCCTGATTTACGGGGCCGGTATCGGGGGCCAGATGATGTTGAAAGAGATAGAAACAAACAGGGAGCTTGATTTGCATATTGTCGGGTTCGTGGACGATAATATCAGGCTCCGGGGAAGGAAGGTAAAGGGATATCCCATCATGGGGAGCGGGGCGGATCTCGACAAGATTATTAGAGAACATGATGTCAAGGAACTGATTATTTCATTCAGGATCAATGGTGAGGAGAAAAAAAGGGAGATCAGGGAGCTTTGCAAGCAAAAGGGTTTTGAAACAAATGTGCGGCAAATGAAGCTGACCATCATGTGAACGTTCCGAAACGTATCGGCTCAATCAAAAAAAGGGGTTGCAAACGCAACCCCTTTTTTGGTGGAGGCAGACTAGCCGAAGGTGAACCCCTTGGGCAGGGCCTCTGCAGGAGTTCCTTCAGGGACCCAGGAGAGGTCCGTGATAGTGTACGTGGGATCAAGGGTCCGGAAGATGGGGACGACCCGCATCCCGATTTTCGGCTCACCCATGGACAAGTAGCTCATGAGGATGGTTGAAACGCCTTCAAATTCCACGTTGATAAACTTGATGGGCTTTTCAAGGGTATTGAAGGCCCCGGAACGCTCGCAGACCATGAACGTATGGATCTTTGCGGTTTTCTTGCACACGTCGGTGAGGTCAACGACCGTGTTTCTTGCGAGGCAATCAGGGCAGTGGATGCGAAACGGCAGGTAAACAGTGCCCTTGAATTCGCAGTCGGGATTATCGCAGCGGGTGCCATGAATTTTCCCTTTGGCAAGATTTTCAAAAAAGACTGCTTCACCCCCATAGGTGTGGATGTAAGTCATATCCCTGGGATTGGTCACCCCCACCAGGCGCCATGCCTGGTCTTCATCCCGGATGGGGACATTGGGAGTAATGTGATGAAAATCACCCCTGGGGCGGTATTTTCCATTCTTGACGGTAACTGTTCCAAATATGCTCATATCTTTCCCTCCTCTTATGCGTCTTCCTTGAGAAGATGATCGGGGTCCATCAGGATCGTGGCCGTCACGTGAGACCCGACACCTGCGTGGCTGATGGCCAGTGCCCGGTGGGCGTCTTTCACCTGGAGGTCCGTCCAGTCATCCGGCTTCTCCCTGCCGAACTCATCCCAGAGACTTTGATCGCCGTGCATTTCCGCCCACCGGTTCCAGAGATGGGTGGCTATTTCAAAGGTCTGCATGATGCCTGTCGCGCCCACGGCATGCATGCACCCGATCAGGCCGCCCGAGAGGTTGGACGGTAATCTTCCTGGTTTGCCGGTGAGAGGGTTGGTATGGTAACAGTCGCCTGATTCCACGAAATCCCTGCCATATCCATACGGCCTGAGTCCGATGTCTTCATACGTCTGCATGTCGCTGATGGTGAATGCGTCATGCAGTTCGATGACGTCCAGGTCTTCCATGGGATCGACGATCCCGGCCATCCGGTAGCCGTACCAGGCGGCCATCCTGGCGGCAAGAAACCCGGTAAATCCGGGATAACGGTCCCCGCCCGGGAATCTTTCGCCCAGGTCGGTATATTGATCATCTGTTTCATTGGGAAGCAGGGGTATTTCCATGTCCCGGCGACACGCAGGACGCAAGGTATGGGAGGCCGCGGCTACCCAGATCCTGAGGGGCTTGTTCTTGGTGTTTTTTGTCAGTTCCATGGCCGTCTTTTCGTCGCAGATAATCGCACACGCTGCGCCGACGCTCATGAGGCAGCAGTCCAGGGCACGGAGTGGGAAAGCGACGACGGGAGAATTCAAGACATCTTCGACCGTGATTTTCATGGGGGCATGGGCGAAGGGATTGAAACGGGCATAGCCATGGTGCTTCACCGAGATTTCAGCCATGGTTCTGCGGAAGGAATCCTCTTCCTTTCCAAAGACCTGCCAGTATTTCTGGGCCATGACCGCGTAATAACCGGTGTAAATATGCCCAAGCGGAGTTTCCCAGTCCTTGTCGGCCGCGCAGGAAATGAGGTGGTTCCCCCCGTCCGTGGGGACCTCATCCATGCGCTCCCAGCCCAGTGCCAGGACGCAATCGGAATATCCGGAAGCAACCGCCTTGACCGCCTCCCAGAGGGTGGATCCTCCGGTTGCTCCCCCTGTTTTAATGCCGATAGTCCCCAGGGGATCAAGGCCCAGTCGGTCGTGGATCACTGCCTCCCCCAGGAGTTGATCACCGAAATGGTCGGCAAAATGGCCATAGTAGGCTGTGTGGATGTAACTCTTCAGCTCCGCAGGGGTCTTGTCAATGAGTTTTGCCGCCATGGTAAGGGCATCAACGGCCAGTTCTTCCGTTCTTTTCTCCGGTATGGCCCGGTCAAATTTTGACTGGCCGGCGGTTACCAGGTAAACGGGGCGCAATAGTTTGGGTATTTTTAATTGTCTTTCGCTGAATTTGATCATACCGCTCTCTCCTTTCTGCTTGAATTGACTTTTCTTTTAGTAGCAGTGGAAAGAGAAGTCAAATACAATTTGAAAATCCTTCAGTTTTTTGCCGTTCCCTTTTCTCGTTGACAAGAACCGGTCGGAACCCTATAAAGTGGACATGTTTGATGAAATGAACCATTCAGGGATTTCGTCTTCGTCTGCATTGGTTTTGAATAGATCATAGGAGCGTTGTTATGGATTTCAGCCTTTCCATGGAACAGGAGATACTGCGGAATTCAGTACGGCAATTCGCGGAAAAAGAAATTAAACCCGTAGCACGGGAGCTGGATGAAAAAGAAGAATTTTCCTACGAGACCATGCAAAAGATGGCCGAGATAGGACTTTTCGGCATGTTCGTTTCCGAGGAGTACGGCGGGCAGGGCATGGACTATGTGTCGTATATCATCGCCACGGAGGAGATAGCCCGGGTGGACGGCTCCCATGCTGCCACGGTGGCGGCTGCGAATTCGCTTGGGATCGGTCCGCTCTACTATTTCGGAAGCGAGGAGCAGAAACGCAAATACCTGCCCAGACTGTGCAGCGGAGAGGCCCTCTGGGGGTTTGGTCTGACGGAACCCAATGCCGGATCCGACGCAGGCAATTCAAAGACTACCGCCGTGCTCGAGGGGAATGAATGGGTCATAAACGGGAGCAAGATTTTCATTACCAATGCGTCCACGGACATCAGCGCCGGCGTCACGGCGCTGTGTCGCACGGGGACCAGGGATGACGGTCGTCCCGAGCTTTCCTGTATCCTCGTTGAGCAGGGGACCCCCGGGTATGATGCGCGGGTCATGCATGGGAAACTCATGTGGAGGGCCTCCAACACCAGTGAGCTGTATTTTGACGACTGCCGTGTACCGGAGGAAAACCTCCTTGGTCTCAGGGGCCACGGTTTTCACCAGATGCTGGATACCCTGGATGGGGGCCGTCTTTCCATCGGCGCCATGGGCCTGGGGGGTGCCCAGGGGTGCTTTGAGATGGCGCTTAAATACAGCAGGGAGCGGGAACAGTTTGGGAAACCCATATCCAATTTTCAGGTCAATGCTTTCAAGCTGGCGGACATGGCCATGGAGATCGAATGCGCCCGCCTGATTCTTTATAAAGCTTGCTGGTTGCGGGACAACAAAAAGCCCTTTGCAAAAGAAGCTGCCATGGCCAAGTTGCACTGTTCCGAGGTCATGTACCGCTGCGCGAACCACGCGGTTCAGTTGCATGGCGGTTATGGACTCATGAAAGAATATGACGTGGAGCGGTTCTACCGCGATCAGAAGCTCCTGGAGATCGGCGAGGGCACTTCCGAAGTACAGCGCATCGTTATTTCACGCCTCATCGGCGCCCTGTAAGAACGTCTCCATGGCCTCTCTTTCCAATTCCTCTCCCCGGCCTTCATACCGCGGTGAAAAATGAAAGGGGTGCAGTTGCTTCACTCCCGCTCTCCTGGCCAGGAGGCCGGCTTGGCGTGCAGTCAGGTGGTATTTTTTGCGAGCAATGGTTTTATCCTTTTCAAGAAACGCCGCTTCAACAAAGAAATGATCCGCATCCTTTGCCAGTGCGATAATTTTTTCTTCATTGGCGCGGGTGAATCCCGCATCTGTCACGTACGTTATTTTCTGGCCCGGTGAAATACGCGCAATCCGCTTTGCCAGTTCGCCGAGGAAAAATACTTTTTCATCCACCAGGCCTTTTGCTTCAGCAGGCAGAATCCGGAACAATTCCCCGGTGTCCCTTTTTTCATAAAGGCATTTTTTGAAACGGTTGAGCCAGGAACCCACCGGGAGTCCCATTTCCCGGAGATTTTCCTTGATGATGTTGATGTGGAAGTTTTCTTCGAGGGAGAGGCCGAGACAGGGAATCTGGTGGTCGAGGAGGGTAGCGTTCACCCGAAAAGAGCCTTCTCCCAGCAGGATTCCCTGGAAAGATTCCTGGAAGGCCTGTTCCTCAGCCTGAAAGGCCCTGCGGCAGATAAACTGCCTGGTCATAATGTCCTTTTCACCGACGTCACTTACCCGGAGCAGGAGGTCGGTTTCATATTCATGCACGAGGTTCCAGGTGTATCCTGCCAGTTTGGCTTCCACCTGTTGCAGGAAACCGGGTGGACCGAAAAGATGGAGCACCTTGTCTCTTCCGAGGAATATCCGTAACAGGGTATCGAAACCAATGAAGTGGTCCATGTGGGTGTGCGTGACAAATACATGAGTGATTTTGAGGAGGTCCCGGGGTGAGAGCCCTGTCAGCTCTCCCAGGTCGAAGAGTAACGCTCTCTTTTCAAACCGGAAAGGGATGTACAATCCGGGATCGGAGAACGGGTCGTTTATGAGTCTGGGGATGAAGGACCGGTGCATATTTGACAAATTATAGCAGATATGCCATTGTTCGCCAAGAGAGAGGAGCGCGCGGGGGTATTGAGAGATGGCCTTGACCAAATATGATATCGCGAGACAGGTGAGAGAAGCGGTCCACCTGAAAAGGCGCAAGAGAGAACGGCAGCAATACCTTTTCCCTGAATTGGACCGTGTTTTCCTGAGCAAGAAACGCTCCAGGGAGATCGTGGACGGTCTGTTCGAGATTATCAAGGATACCCTGACCAGGGGAGAGGACGTGCTTATCTCGGGGTTCGGCAAATTCCAGGTGAAGTTCAAGTGGGCCCGGAGCGGAAGAAATCCCCAGACAGGCGAAAGGATCATTCTCCGCTCCCGGCGTGTGGTTAAATTTTATGCCTCCCCGAAACTCCGTGAGCGCATCAATCGGGACTAGATCTCTGCAAACACCAGATTCCCGTCTTTTACATCCACCCGGACAAGGTCACCTTCCCGGACACTCCCCTCAAGGATCTTTACCGCAAGGGGGTCCTGTATGAGGTGCTGAATGGTCCGTTTCAAGGGCCGGGCACCGTACACGGGATCGAAACCGGCATTGGCCAGGAACTCCTTTGCCTGGTCCGTCAGTTCCAGCTTGATTTTCCTGTCTTCCAGGCGGTGGGCCAACAGCCCCATCTGGATGTCCACAATTTTTTTGATCTCGTCGTGACCCAGAGAGTTGAAGAGAACAACCTCGTCAATACGGTTCAGGAACTCCGGTTTAAAAGTGTTCCGGAGGACTTCCATGACCCTTTCTTTCATCTGGTCATCGTTTTTCCCCCCGAGTTCCTGGATCCACTGGCTGCCTACATTCGAGGTCATGATCAGGACCGTGTTTTTGAAGTCCACGGTGCGGCCTTTCCCGTCCGTCATTCTGCCATCGTCCAGGATCTGCAGGAGCACGTTGAATACCTCCGGGTGGGCTTTTTCAATCTCATCAAAAAGGACAACGGAATAGGGATGCCTTCGAATCGCCTCGGTCAGGTAGCCGCCTTCCTCGTATCCCACGTATCCGGGGGGAGCCCCGATGAGTCTGGCTACTGAATGTTTCTCCATGTATTCGGACATATCAATGCGGACCATGTACTGTTCATCATCGAACAGGAATTCCGCCAGAGCCCGGGCAAGCTCGGTCTTGCCGACACCGGTCGGACCCATGAATATGAACGAGCCGATGGGCCGGTTGGGGTCCTGGAGACCTGAGCGCGCGCGACGCACCGCGTTGGCCACGGCAATGATCCCGGTTTCCTGGCCCACCACCCGCTTGCTGAGCCTTTCTTCCATCTTCAGGAGTTTTTCCCGCTCACCTTCCATCATGCGGGAAACGGGAATACCGGTCCATTTGGCCACCACCTGCGCGATATCCTCGCTGTCAACCTCCTCTTTCAGCATCTTCTTGCCTTGCTGCAATGACTCGAGTTTCCTGTTTTCTTCTTCCAAGGCCTTCTCCAGCTCGATCAGGGTGCCGTATTTGAGCTCCGCCGCCCTGCTCAGGTCGCCCTGACGCTCCGCTATTTGGGCCTCTGAACGGGTGGATTCCAGCTTTTCCTTGATTTCCCTGATCTTTGAAATGGCCTCCTTTTCCTTTTTCCAGTGGGCGGTCATTTCCTCCGTGCTTGACCGGAGTTCGTCCAGTTCTTTTTCAAGGGCCTGGAGCCGGTCTTTTGATGCCTGGTCCTTTTCTTTCTTGAGTGCCTCCCGCTCGATTTCAAGCTGGGTGATTTTCCGCTGGATATCATCTATCTCGGCAGGCATGCTGTCTATCTCTATCCGGAGGCGGGATGTGGCCTCATCAACAAGGTCAATGGCCTTGTCCGGCAGAAACCGGTCCGTGATATACCGGTGCGACAGGGTCGCGGCCGCCACCAGAGCGGAATCCTTGATCCTGACGCCATGGTGTACTTCGTATTTTTCTTTGAGCCCGCGGAGGATGGAGATGGTGTCTTCCACGGACGGCTCATCCACCATCACCGGCTGGAATCGCCGTTCAAGGGCCGCGTCCTTCTCAATATATTTCCGATACTCTTTGATAGTGGTCGCCCCGACACATCTGAGTTCGCCCCGTGCGAGGGCCGGCTTCAGCATGTTCGAGGCGTCAACGGCGCCCTCTGCAGCGCCCGCCCCGACCAGGGTGTGCATTTCATCGATGAAGAGGATGATTTGCCCCTGGGCGTCGGTGACCTCCTTGAGCAGGGCCTTGAGACGGTCCTCAAATTCGCCCCGGTATTTTGCTCCGGCAATGAGGGCCCCCATGTCCAGGGCCACCACCCGTTTGTCCTTGAGGGTTTCCGGGACATCACCCTGGACGATCCGCTGGGCAAGGCCTTCCACGATGGCGGTTTTGCCCACACCGGGTTCGCCGATCAGGACAGGATTATTCTTGGTCCTCCGGGACAGGACCTGGATAATACGCCTGATTTCTTCATCCCTGCCGATGACGGGATCAAGGTCACCCTTGGCGGCGATGGCCGTGAGGTCGCGGCTGAATTTTTCCAGTGCCTGGTATTTGTCTTCAGGATTTTGGTCTGTTATCCTCTGTCCACCGCGAATATCCACCAGGGCTTTTAAAATGCTGTCCCGGGTGACACCGGCCCGGGAAAGGATACGCGCAGCCTCTCCGTCCTTTTCATCGGCAATGGCAATGAGCAGGTGTTCCAGGCTCACAAAGTCATCCTTCATCTGCTCGGCTTCTGCAAAGGACTTGTCAAGGATCGCTTTTGTGCGCGGCGAAATATAGACTTCGCCGAGACCGGAGCCGGAAACCTTGGGAATTTTTTCAAGGGCTTCCAGGAATGCCTGGAGAAGGCTTTTCTGGTCTGCGCCGATCTTCCCGAGGATCGGCGGAATCACGCCATCCGTCTGTTGGAGGATCGCTGTCCCCAGGTGTTCCGGTTCAATCTGCTGATGGCCGAATTTCTCGGCCCGTTGTTGAGAAGTCTGGATGACTTCTTGTGCTTTTATGGTGAATTTATCGAATCGCATGGTTTCGTTTCCTCCTGCGTTATCCAAACTGTTGTACATCTGTACAAGTATCCAAAAAGTAAGAATTGGGAGCGCAATGTCAATAAGGGAGCATGTTGAAAGGGCACAGCAATCTTTTTGCGAGCACGATGGGGCTTCACGCTTGCGGTGGAAAGAGTTGCTGAGCAAGGCGTCCGGGTGGGCGAGTCATTTCCTTTATGCGTCTGGATGACGTTGGATAAGCCGTGCAATACCGCCGGCACGCCCTGGCCATGGAGATGTACGAACGCCTAGCAAAGAAAAGATATCGTGCCTGCAAAAAGATCCCCGTGCCCTTTTTCTGCCGCAAACCATGCTCACTACAAATGACCGGGGTTGTTTTGGAGCAACGAGGGACGAGATTTGCACGAAGGAGGGACAGACGGCATGAGGCGGAAAAGAATTTAGCTTGGAAGCAGGGGAGCGGGATGTTCCCGAGGCGGCGTCATCAGGCACTCAATATGTTGAGTGCCTGATCCGCAGTGAGCGGAGCCATGGACGGCGAAGCGAACGGAGCAGAGGGAATATGCCGGTTCCCTGCTTACAATGCTTGTTTGAATAACCTGTATAGGAAGGCTTCGTTTTTTAGCCTGGGAGCAATGTGGGTTAGTCGAAAAATCGATCGGAATCTGTGGTGTCAAGGATGTGGTGCCGGATGAGGGCTATTTCTTCGTCATTGGGGAGGTAAGGATAGTTCCACTGTTTCACGTCGGGGAGGCAGTTGCCGAAAGGGCGGTTACACGCGACCTGGCCGTCGGGACCCAGGCAGCCGGTGGTCATGAATGGGATGCCGAGGGATATGATGCTTTCCAGTCGGCCGGGATCGATCCCGAATCCCGTTATTCTGCCGTTCACATCAAAAGTCATGTCCTGATACGCGGCTATCTGTTCCTCGATGAGGTAGCGGCCAAGCTGTACCCGCAGGTAGGAAGGCCAGGGGGGCTGGGGTTTGTCCGCCAGGACCGATGCTTCCTCGGCGAAAAATGAAAAGAGGTGGCTGACCACTCCCATGTGCCATAACCGGTCCATGAGCGATAC
>JAFDGR010000051.1 GCA_019309145.1 Deltaproteobacteria bacterium
TCCGGGGGGTACTGGCAGGCCTTCGCGCTCCATGCAGCGGTAAAAATGGATGTGTTTTCGCACGTGGGCAATGAAGGTATTGCAGCGGAAGCCCTAGCCGTGAAACTCGGGTGTGACAAAAGGGCTCTCACAATGCTGTTAAATGGACTGACCGCCATGGGGCTTCTGGACAAGAAAACATCTTTTTATTATAACACGGAAGCCGGCAAGACCCTCCTCGTAAAAGCCTCTCCTCGCTATGTGGGACACATGATTATGCACCACCACCACCTGGTGCAGCCGTGGTACCACCTGGCCGAAGCGGTGAAGTGCGGCGGGCCGGTGGAAGGGGCAAGACTCCCGGAAGAAGAACGCCGGGAAAGCTTCCTGATGGGCATGTTCAATACGGCCATGGCCACGGCCCCCACCATTGCAAAGGTCATTGACTTGCGGGGGAGAAAGCACCTCCTGGATCTGGGCGGGGGGCCGGGCACCTATGCGATCCATTTCTGCAGGGAAAACCCGGGACTGAAAGCGACGGTATTTGATCTGCCCACGACAGAACCCTTTGCCCGGAAGACCATTGAGAGGTTTGGATTTTCAGACCGCATTGATTTTGTGCCAGGAAATTATATCAAGGATGACATCCCGGGGAGATATGATGTGGTCTGGCTGTCTCATATCCTTCACGGAGAAGGCCCTGCCGGCTGCCGGACAATTATTCACAAGGCCGCCGGGGTCCTGGAGCCGGGCGGGCTGTGCCTGATCCACGACTTCATCCTGAACAACAACCTTGACGGGCCCTTCTTTCCCGCCCTCTTTTCCTTGAATATGCTGGTGAACACCAAGGAGGGGCGGTCTTACTCGGAGGCCGAGATCATGGAGATGATGGGAAAGGCCGGTCTCGGGAATTTGCGACGCCTTCCCTTTGAGGGTCCCACGCAGTCCTGCATCATCGCCGGCGAGGCCTGATTATCCCTTCACAACATCTTCCCGGTAAAAATTCCTCAGGGATTTTGCTCCTGTCTTTTCCAATGTTTCGATCCAGCCTCGGACCCGGTCTTTGCCATAGGCATCTTCCCATGCCGCAACTATGGCCTTTACGGGGATGTCCGCGTACGTGCCATGGGAGGCCACGTATTCCATGAACTGCTCTTTTTCCAGGTTGTAGGGCTGAAGCAGTGCGTCGTCCCGCCCATTGAATTCCAGGGGTGCCACCTTATGTTTCTCGCAGAGCTCCCTGTTAAAGGCTGGGGTTGCCTTGACCCATTTGCCCTCCAGGAATAATTCAGTGTACCCGTGATAGACGAAAAGGTCGCTTCCCATGAAGTCCATGAGCTGCCTGGTGGTCAGGTGGTTGCGAACATCGGCGAAACCCACGCGTGATGGTATTTTGAAAACCCTTGCCAGGGCACAGAGAAGACCTGCCTTGCACACGCAATAGCCTCTGCCGCTCCGGAGCACGTTGCTGGCACGGTAATGCTCAGGAAGGTAGAAGGGGCAATAAGGGTCGTACCAGATCCCATCACGAACCGCATAGAAAAGCTTTATGGCCTTTTCTCGGTCACTCTTTTCCTTGTCGGCGATGCGGTGGGCATAGTCCCGCACATCAGGATGATCACTGTCAAGAATGCTCGTTGGTTCGAGATATTTTCTGTCTATTACATCCATGTCCGGCCCTTCTCCATGTGGAAAGTATTTGGTCAAGCTGACCATGGAATAGCAGACCGGCCTCCACTCGTCAAAGAGTTATTGTCCTTCCGCATTCCGCCTGGTTCTCCTCCAATTTTTTCCTTGACAGGGAGAAGATCTTTTCCCTATGGTTACGTTGTAGCTAAAATGTAATTAAATTATTGGGCGATGCAGTCCGGAACAGTTGAAAGATTTATCCTTTTATGTCAAATCATTAGACTCATCATGAGCCCTTTGGGGAGTCATTTTTATGGCCAATGAGAAAACAAAGGGAAACGGCCAGATTTCAAGCAAAGAAGCGGACGCCGGAAGGACCAGAGGCAGGGTCAAATTCGAGGTCTACGGCGAGGAAATGGTAGAGAAACAGGTGAAGTTGAGCGGGAACAGCGGACGGGTTTATCTGCCACCGGATTGGGTAGGTTCCTGGGTAAAAATCATTCGCATTGATTGAACGCACCGGGAGGGACAGGGAGGAAAAGAAAAAGCGTGGAAGGATTGGTCGTCAGAAGGGCAACGCTGGAAGACGCGAAGGACATCAGCAGGATTCAGGCTGTTATTACCAAGTCCCCTGAACCGATTGAATTCGAGAGGATACTTCGGGAACACGATGCCAACGGGGAAGATGCCAGTTTTGTGGCCGAGAAGGATGGGAAGGTGGTCGGGTTCATGATCAGCTACATTGTGCTCAGTGGATTCGGCGTGGAAAAAAGCGCATGGATCGCTTCCCTGGGGGTGGATCCCAAGTACATGGGGCAGGGAATAGGGAAGAGGTTGGCGCAGGAAATATTCAGTGTTTACAAGGAAAAAGGCATCCAGAACATTTTTACCTCAGTCCGTTGGGATTCGGCTGACCTGCTGTCTTTTTTCAAAACGCTGGGCTTTGACAGGAGTGATTTTATCAACTTACGAAAACAGCTTAACCTCTAAAAGATTGACCGCACACCATCCGCTTGCCGCACAATCACCTGACCCCTGAAAGCCACTTTTTTCTTGACACATAGCTATGATATAGCTATAGTGTAATCACATTGTAATCTCAGGCAGTTGAAACCTTCCCTGCCGGGAGGCCTTTGAAAAATATCCAGTTTTGTTCTCGGTCAAATCGCAGATCCTGGGCTTTGAACGGGGGAAGGGGATCCAGCTATAGCGGATTGAAATTTTCGCCTGATACTGGAATGGGGCGAAAGAGGATGTTTTGAAAGGTTGAAAGAAATCGATGGATGAAGGCTGTTTCGGGTTAGATGCCTGGAGCCCAAGGAATGAGAAAGTGGGCAAAGGCTTCAGGTATTCCAGAAGGAGAAAAAAATGAGGTACGCAGAGACAGGATTTAATTTGGAAGTTGATCTCTCCCGGGGAAACATTGAGAGGGTGGAAACTGATCCAAAATTGACCGAACTTCATGTAGGGGGCCTTGGTACGAACGCCAAAATACTGTGGGACAGGGTCCCTCCTGAAATTGAACCATTTTCTCCTGATAATCTTCTCATATTCAGCACCGGTCTCTTGTGTGGCACACCTGCAACCGGCGCCAATCGTACCATTGTTTCTACCATTTCTCCGCAGACGCTGTTCATGGCGTATTCAATGATGGGGGGATTCTGGGCACCGGAATTGAAGTATGCCGGTTATGACAAAGTGATTATTCGCGGCAAGTCCCCCAGCCTGGTTTACCTGTGGATAAACAATGACAAGGTCGAAATACGTGATGCTTCTCATTTGCATGGGAAAGGCGCTACTGAGACTGCGGAACTCATTCGACAGGAGTTGCAGGAGCCCAAAGCCCAGGTGGCCTCTATCGGCCTGGCAGGGGAAAACCGGGTCTATTTCGCCTCCATTGAGCAGGGCAGGTCCAGTGCCAGCCGTGGTGGCATAGGCGCTGTAATGGGGGACAAAGGGTTAAAAGCGATCGCTGTCCGGGGCACAAAGGACCTTAATATTGCCCGGCCGGGCGAATTCATGGAGCTTTGTAATGAAGTGCTGAAATACATAGCATGGCGGAATGAAAATCCAATCCCTGGCGTCATGCCCATTTTGGCCGGGCTTGGGTCGCCGCAAGAGATGGCGGTCCATGATGAGAAATGGCACACTGAAAATTTCGCCTGGGGAAATTCTCGTGTCCGCAGAAAAGATTTTTGGAACGACGAAATCGCAAGAGAGTGGATGCAAACCCTGGACACTATGCGGACGCGGCTCATAAGCTGCTACAACTGTCCCATGAAATGCGGGGCAACCATTTCTCCCCCGGGTCAGCCGACCTACATGATGAAATGTTTTTCGAAACTGACGTACACCATGGCAGCCATGTCAAACCTGGAATTTGGTTTAAGAATCGCTCAACGCGCCACGGAGTACGGGGTGGATGGATTCTCAGGCCCGCAGGTAATGGCGTTCGCTGTCGAGCTGTATGAAGACGGCATTTTGACTGATGAGGATATGCCGGGATTTCCCTCCAACAACGAGGAACGTTTTTACTGGTTGCTTGACAGAATTGTCCGGCGGGAAGGGATAGGAGATGTTTTGGCCAATGGGACCCATTGGGCGGCCCAGCAGATTGGAAAGGGCGCGGAGAAGTACGCTCATAATAATATCAAGAAACATGAACAGTTGCCCCTCAAGCTGGGAATGCTGAACCCCATCTATTTTCTTATGTATGCCACCGGAGAGAAGATAAACATTACCCAGATTGAAGGGCAGTTTCCCCAGTCACCTTGGCCTACAAGAGAGGAGAGAGAAGAGTTTGTAAAGGACTGGTTCCAGGTTCCTGATGAGAAATTCAAGCAATATCTCCTTGACTGGGAACTGCGCGGAGAAAAGTCAATCCCCAATTACCCGACCCCCGAAATGTGTTGTGATATTGTGGATTGGCAGGAGACCATGCACTACATCGATGACGCCACCGGGATATGCGCGGGGTTGTCGTCATTTCCCTTGAAGCCCCCGTATCATATACACAATTTGCCGAAGCTTATCTCCTCAGGGACCGGGATCGATATGGATGAAGCCGAATTGTGGCAGGTGGCCAGGAGGAACCGGAATCTCGTGAGAGCCAATAATATAAGGAGAGGCATGAGGAGAAAAGATGAGAAGCCCCCGGAGGACCACTGGAGGAGGAGATTCCCCGAGCTTGAAACGAAGCTCTTAGATACGTATTACAAGTTCAAGGGGTGGAATGACCAGGGTATTCCCACCGGAGAAGCGTTACATGAAATGGGATTGGACTACGTATTCGAAGACTTCGAGAAGAGGGGGGTCTATGCAGATAATGGTGACACACCTTCCAAAAAGACCTCGGCGGAAAAAGAGAAGGAGGTGTAGCCGTGGGTGAGAAAAAAAAGAAAATCGTGAAAACAATTAAAGTTGATGTTGATAAATGCAATGGTTGCCGGGCGTGTGAGGCAGCCTGCTCCGCATTCCACGCCACGCCGAGATATGGCAGCATTAATCCGGCCAGGTCTCGTATTCGGGTGATTCATGAACCACTGAAAGACATTTATATCCCGGTATACGCGGGTGAGTACACGCCGGCCGAATGCATGGGCCGAGACAAATACACGATTGATGGAAAGGAATACGACGAGTGTGCCTTCTGCAGGGCCTCCTGCCCGTCAAGGGATCTTTTCAAGGAACCCGATTCCGGTCTCCCCCTGAAATGCGACATGTGTGAAAGCGATCCTGATTTAGAAGAACCCCTGTGTGTGCAGTGGTGCCTGGCTGATGCCCTGACGTACGAAGAAAGGGAAGAGGAAGTGGAAGAAGAAGTGCAGCAGGAGGAGATAGAGATAGGATTAGAAGCACTGATAGATAAATATGGAATGGACAAAATAATGGACACCGTTGCCCGAATCTCAGTGTCAAAGAAGGCCTAACCCGCTAAGGGAAAAGAAAAAGGGAAGAGAAAGACCGTGGAGACAGTAGCCGACTTCAAAGAGATCGTAGATGTCATAAAGGCGAGTGGTGGTGAAGCCTTTAAAAGATGCTTTCAATGTGGACTGTGCGATACGGTTTGTCCGTGGAACAGGGTGACCACATTCAGTATGCGCAAGATAGTCCGTCAGGCTACGTTCGGTTTGACTGAGATAGAGAGTGAAGATATCTGGCGTTGTACCACCTGCGGCAGATGCCCTCAACACTGTCCCAGAGACGTGCAGCAGATAGAATCCGGAGTAGCATTACGGAGGATCGCCACGGAATATGGGGTCTTTCCTCCTGCTGCAAAGCCTATTAAAACCATAAGTGCAAGCCTCGTTGCTGAAGGCAACCCCTTGAATGAAGAACGCAAAAAGAGGGGAGATTGGGCGGAAGGCCTTTCCGTAAAAACCTTCACCGAGGGGATGGAAATCCTCTATTTTCCCGGGTGCTACCTCAGCTATGACCCGAGAATGAAAAAAGTGGCAAGGGCCACGGCCAAAATCCTCAAGCAGGCAGGGGTGGACTTCGGTATCCTGGGTCCAAAGGAAAATTGCTGTGGGGAAAGCATCCGGAAGACCGGGGATGAGGAGTTATTCAAACGCCTGGCCAGGGAAAACATCAAGACGTTTATCGATAACGGGGTAAAAAAGATCCTTGTTTCCTCCCCCCATTGTTACCATACCTTCAAAAACGAGTATTCCGAATTCATGGTGGACTTTGAGGTGGTTCATATCTCCCAATTTTTGTTCGAGCTCATCAATGAAGGAAGGCTTGAGATTACCAAGGAGTATGGGAAGAAAGTGACGTATCATGATCCTTGTTACTTGGGCCGGCATAACGGCATTTATGACGAGCCCAGGGGAGTCTTAGAGAAGATACCCGGCCTGGAGCTGGAAGAGATGGTTGATTCGCGGGTAGATAGCCTCTGTTGCGGAGGGGGGGGAGGCCGGATCTGGATGGAAACCCCGAAAGGTGAAAGATTCTCCGACCTCAGATTGGATCAGGCCATGGAAATCGGGGCAGAAGAACTGGTAACCTGTTGCCCTTACTGCATCACCAATTTTGAAGACAGCAGATTGAACCGGGATAATGCTGAAGCCATAGAAGTTAAGGATATTACGGAGATTGTGGCGGAAGTTATATAGTGCTTAGGAGATTGGTTCAAAGTTCAGGGTTCAACGTTCAAAGGTTACGATTCACGTTAGGGCACGATAACAACAATAGGCACTTTCAGGCATTAACTGAACAGGGGAGTCATTTCAATCAAGGCATCATAACTAATACGAATCCTGCAGGTACAAAAAATCTAATGAGGTTGTAGAAATTGGAAAGAGAGCTATTGCCAGAACAAAAAGTTCAACTTCGTGCAAGTCTGGAAGACGGCGATTTTGGAGATGTGATGGTGGTCGGGGGAGGCATCAGTGGTGTGCAGGCCTCTCTTGATCTTGCCACTGCGGGTTTTAAGGTTTACCTTGTTGAGAGATCGCCTTCCATTGGTGGCCATATGGCCCAGCTTGACAAGACCTTTCCCACCAATGAATGCTCCACGTGAATACTCGCGCCCAAACTGGTCGAGGTCGGCCGGCATCCCAATATAGAGGTCCTGACCTATACTGAAGTTGATGGTGTAGAAGGGGAGGCGGGAGATTTTGCGGTAACCCTGATCAAGAAGCCCAGGTACATCAGAGAGGACATATGCACGGGTTGCACGACCTGTGTGGAATACTGCCCGGTCATGGTCCCTGACCCCTATAACCAGGACTTATCTTCGAATAAAGCTATTCATATATACTTCGATCAGGCAGTTCCGCTTGTCACCTATGTAGACCCTGAAGAATGTCTTTACCTGAAAGAGAAGAAATGTCTTATTTGCCAGGGCGTGTGCGAGAATGAAGCCATAGATTTCAGTCAAAAGCCTGAAAAGGCGGAGATACGTGTCGGGGCGATCATTCTGGCTTCGGGTTTTGAGCCATTTGATCCGAAGGTCAAAGGTGACTATGGCTACGGAGCCATGGAGAATGTGGTGACAAGTCTTGATTTTGAGCGTTTTCTATCTTCCACCGGTCCACACGAAGGCGAGATACTGCGTCGTTCCGATAAAAAACACCCCCATAAAATAGCCTGGATTCAATGCGTGGGTTCCAGGCGGGTTACCCCCGGCGATAACAGCTATTGTTCGGCCGTATGCTGCACCTATACCCAGAAACAGGTGCTCCTGACAAAAGATCACTACCCGGAAGTGGAATGCACGATATTCCATAACGATATTCGTTCCTATGGCAAGGACTTTGAGACATACTACCAAAGGGCTGCCGATCTCCCGGGGGTTCGGTTTATCAGAAGTTATGTATCAATAGGAAGAGAGATCCCGGAAACCAAGAACGTCACTATAAAATACGCAACTGCTGATGAAGGAGTAAAGGAGGAAGAATTCGATCTGGTGGTACTATCCATTGGATTGAATCCGCCTGCTGATCATCAGGAGCTGGCAGAGAAGTTCGGCATCGAGCTCAATGGACACCGGTTCTGTGAAACCAACCCGGTGAATCCCATGGAGACTTCCCGGCCGGGGATTTTTGTCAGCGGGGCCTTCCAGGGTCCTCTAGATATCCCTGAATCGGTTTTTACCGCCAGCGGGGCCGGTTCCCAATGTGGAGAATTCCTTGACTACCGGCGAGGGAAGCTGACCAAGGAAAGAATCTATCCCCCGGAAAAGGATGTCTCTGAAGAGGAACCCAGGGTGGGTGTCTTCGTGTGTCATTGTGGGGCCAATATCGGGAGAGTGGTGGATGTTCCTTCCACCGTTGAATATGCTCTCACTTTACCCAATGTTGTTTACGCCCAGGAACAGCTCTTTTCCTGTGCCACCAATTCCGCCAGGGAAATAACAGACATGATACAGGAGAAGGGGCTCAACCGGGTGGTTGTTGCCGCCTGCTCTCCCAGGACCCTTGAACCGCTGTTCCGGGATACTCTCCGGGAGGCGGGGATTAACCAGTATTTCTACGACATGGCGAATATCAGGGAGCAGTGCTCCTGGGTCCACTCCATGGAAAAAGAAAAAGCGAGCGAAAAGGCACGGGACATCATCCGGATGTCGGTAGCACGAGCCTGCCATTTAGAGCCATTGCAGGAGATCGATCTGCCGGTAAACAAGACGGCGTTAGTAGTCGGAGGGGGGATTGCCGGCATGACTGCTGCCCTTTCCATAGCCAGCCAGGGACACGAGGTTTACCTGGTGGAAAAGGCATCCGACCTGGGAGGAATGGCTCGAAGACTGCATTACACCCTGGAAGGGCTGGATGTCCAGGCCTATGTGTCTGATCTCGTGCGCAATGTTTATCAAGATCCATGGATTCATGTCTATACTGATGCCGTCATCACCGAGGCTACCGGGTATGTGGGAAATTTCGTAACCAAGGTGGAGTCCGAGGGAAGGGAAATAGAGATCAAGCACGGAGCAGCGGTCATTGCCACAGGTGCTGATGAATATAAACCGACCGAATATCTTTACGGGGAAGATGAAAGGGTGGTGACCCACCTTGAGTTGGAAGAGCAGATCGCCAAAGGAGAGGAAAGCCTGTTGAACGCCAAGACCCTGGTCATGATCCAATGCGTGGGCTGCCGAAATGAAGACAGAAATTATTGCTCCAGGGTATGCTGCAGCCAGGCGGTCAAGAACGCCCTCAAATTGAAAGAAATAAACCCCGAGATGGATATCTATGTCCTTTTTCGGGATATGAGGACATATGGGTTCAGGGAGGACTATTACCGGGAAGCGTCTGAAAAGGACGTAAAGTTCATCCGGTATGAGCCGGATGATAAACCCCGGGTGGAAACTGTTGAGGAAGGTGGCCGGTCTCACTTATTGGTGACCGTGACCGATCCCATTCTGGGCCATGAGCTTGCGATCGATGCCGATTACCTCTCTCTGGCTGCTGCTGTTGTACCCCCCGCGGGAAACAAGGAAATAGCGGAGTTGTTCAAGGTCACCTTGGGGCCGGATGAATTTTTCAAGGAAGCTCATGTCAAATTGCGACCTGTTGATTTTGCCACGGACGGGGTTTTCCTGTGCGGGACTGCACACTATCCGAAGCATATACCCGAGGCCATTAACCAGGCGTATGGAGCGGCAGGGCGGGCCTTAACCCTCCTTTCCCATGACATCGTCACGGTCTCAGGCTCTGTCTGTGAGGTGGATGAGAAAAAGTGCATGGGATGCGGGGCATGCATCTCAGCCTGTGCGTATGGTGCCATAGAGTTTCGAGAGACGCGACAGGGCAAAAAGGCTGTGGTGAATCCTGTTCTCTGTAAAGGAGACGGTCTTTGCAACGCAAAGTGCCCGACCGGGGCTATTTTTCTCAAGCACTTTACTGATGAGGAGCTCATGAGCCAGATTGACGCGGCGGCTCCAGAGGAAGAGATCTTAGAACAGGTTGATATGGCGGTTGGAGATGCGTAAACCAGAGGCTCAGTCAAAGGCCCTGATAACCAGGTTTTCGATGAGAATATGGCCGGGATTACGAATAAAAGAGGTGAGAACGCATGAGTACAGGACTGAAAATGAAACCAAGAATAGTAGGTTTTGTATGCCATTGGTGAGGATACGGAGCTGCTGACCTGGCTGGAGTTTCCAGACTGCAATATTCAAGTGAAATCAGGCTCATTCGCGTGATGTGTTCCGGCAGAGTCGACCTGAAGTTTATCCTCCGGGCCTTCTCAAATGGCATGGATGGAGTGTTTATTGGTGGCTGCCGTCTCGGCGAATGCAATTATGTTACTCATGGCAATTACCACGCACTGAACATGGCGCTTCTCTGCAGAAAAATCATGGAACATATAGGCCTGAACCCGGAAAGGTTGCGGATCGAATTTATCTCTTCAGCTGACGGAATCCTTTTTGCCGAAATTATGAATGACTTTTCAAAGAAGATAAAGGAATTGGGACCCTTTGGCTCCAGTGAAGGAATAGACAAGGATGAATTAAACTCCAGGATTCAAGAAGTCACAAAGCTGGTTCCATACATCAAGATAGCGAAAAAGGAGAAGCTGGAGTTACGTCTTGAAAACAAAGAAGAATATGAGGGCTTTTTTACCAGTGATGAGATAGACGAGTTATTTCGTGAAGTACCCTCATACTATATTAATCCGGAAAAGTGCCAGGCCTGTATGATTTGCAGCAGGAGATGCCCCGTAGAGGCCATCGCAGGCGGTAAAAACCTGATCCACGTCATTGATCAGGAAAAATGCATAAAATGCGGAACGTGTTTTGAAGTCTGCCCCCCTCGCTTCGGCGCGGTGCAGAGGATTTCCGCCGAGCCTGTTCCGCCTCCCATCCCGGAAGAAAAAAGGATGATAGCCAGGAAGAGCAAGAAAAAGGAGGCCGCATGAACGAGAGCACCATTAAATTCAGACTCATGAAAGCTGAAGATTTTGACGCCGTGGTTGCGATTGACGAGAAAATACTCAAGACTTCCCGGTTGGAGTACTATGAAGTGAAGTTTGAAAAGCTTTTTCATTCAAAGGATTACTTGCCGGCGTCCCTTGTGGCAGAGGCAGAAGATGGAAGAGTGGTGGGCTTCGTCATGGGTGAACTCTACATGGGAGAATATGGTATATTTGAGGAAGAAGCAAGGCTGGATACCATCGGTGTTGATCCTGATTACCAGCAGAAAGGTGTCGGGAGGCGATTGATGGATGAATTTATGGATCACTTGAGAACGGTCGGCGTGAAAAAAATCAACACCTTAGTCGACTGGAATGATTCGAAGTTGATACATTTTTTTAGCGCCAACCAGTTCAGCCCCTCCAAGACCATTAACCTGGAACGACGCCTTTAATGTTGGTGAGGTGATACATACTATCCCTCCGGTCGTACATTTTGTAGGGATTTTCGCCTTGACCCACCATGGTGATTTCCCTATACTCGGTGCCCGAAAAGAGTACCTTCTCATAACCATACGTAGCACAAGAGGATATGTTATGGACAGGGAGTACACCGTGGTAGGCAAGCGGATGATACGGACGGACAGCCTCGCGAAAGTAACCGGCACGGCCATCTTCACGGCCGACCTCAGGCTTCCCAGGATGCTCTGCGCGAAGGTGCTGCGAAGCCCTTATCCCCACGCAAAAATTCTCAATATCGACACGAGCAGGGCGCTGCAGCTCCCGGGCGTGAAGGCCGTTGTGACGGCTGCCGATGCGCACGGCGTCAAATGGGGAGTCTTCAAATACACGCAGGATCACCCGATGATCGCGATCGATAAAGTCCGATATGTGGGGGAGGATGTGGCAGGCGTCGCGGCGGTGGACGAAGAAACAGCGCTGGAGGCCCTTGATCTTATCCAGGTCGACTATGAACCCCTCCCGGCGGTTTTCGATCCCGACGAGGCCATGAAAGAGGGAGCGCCGTTGATTCACGAGGAATACGCCAATAACATCAACGTTCATGTCCACATCGAAGTTGGTGATGTGGACGAAGCCTTCGCCAAGGCACATCTCGTACGGGAAGACACATTCCGTGCCGCGGGTGAAGCGTACGCTACGCTCGAACCATACGCGGTACTTGCCTCTTACGCCAACGGGTACCTGGACCTGTGGGTGCCGAACGCCGGGCCACATGTGCGTGCGAAGGCGCTCTCCAACCTGTTGAAGATGCCGCTCAATAGAGTGCGTGTTCGACATATCAACGTGGGGGGGCATTTCGGGTCTCGCTCGGAAGTATCTCCCGGAGATCTCGTGACGTGCCTGTTGGCCATAAAGTCGGGATGTCCGGTCAAGCTCGTCTTGACACGAGAGGAAAACGCCACCTGTACGCGGCAGGTTCATGACATCCAGGCGAGGATCAAGACAGGGGTCAAGAAAGACGGGACCATCACGGCCAAGGAGTTCCACGTGGTCTATGACGGGGGCGCGTACAGCAGCACCGGACCCATCGCCGCATCGATTCCGTACTACGTCTATGAGGAGGCGTACCGATTCCCGAACGTCCGGTACGACGGATATCGCGTGATCACCAACAAGGGGATTCGGGGAATGTACGGGGCCCATGGCAGGGCCTTCCTCGCGGGCAACGAAATGCAACTGGACATGATCGCCCGGGAGCTGGGCATGGATCCCATGGAGATCAGGCTCAGGAACGGGCTCAAAGTCGGGGAAGAGACCGCCACAAAATCCGTGATCATCAGTGGTGGCCTTGAGGAACCCATACGGCGGGCGGCCGAGCAGGCTGGGTGGAAGGAAAAGCGGGCGGGACTGCATGAAGGAGAGGGAATCGGGATGGGATGCGTCGCCATCATGTGCGGGTTCCCCATGGGATTCAGGTCCGGCTCCGCGTGTTACGTCAAACTCAATGACGATGGACAGGCAACCATCGTAACGGGCATCTGTGACACGGGGATGGGGAATGAGTCCATGGCCATACAGATCGCGTCCGAAGTACTCGGGATCCCTGTTGAAGACATTAACATTGTCAATGCGGATACCGAGGCGACGAATCTCGATCCTGGAGCGTACTCGCAGGCCGCATCGTTTGTGGGAGGGAACGCGGTGAAGCGCGCGTGTGAAGAAGCCAAGCGCCAGATACTGGGCTTTGCCGCGGCCAAGATGAACCTTCCCGTGGAAGACCTCGACTTGAAGGATCGAATGGTCGTATCGAAAACAGACCCCTCAAAGAGCATGCCCATGCGGTGGGTTGTGCGGGAAGCATTTTTTCAGGGGAAACCCATCGCCGGTACAGGTGCATATATGCCGAAGATTGATTTCCAGCGGGAATGGGTGAAGAAGCCGTATGGGCAGATGGCGGGGACTTACTCATTCGGTTGTTCGGTCGCGGAAGTAACGGTGGACAAGGAAACCGGGCAAATACGGGTCCCCCATTTTGTTGCGGCCCACGACTGCGGAAACCCGATCAACACCATGGCGGTGGAAGGACAGATCGAGGGATCGGTACAACAAGCAGGGATTGCGGCCGTTACGGAGGAGAACCGGTGGAGCGAGGGTCGGCTGCTCAATCCCGACCTCCTGGAGTACAAAGTGCCGCTCGCCTGCGACATGCCCGAAATCAAACCCGTGATTGTTCGCTCGAACGATCCTGAGGGACCTTTCGGCGCCAAAGAGGGAGGACTGACCATACGGATGAATGCGTATAGCGCGGTGGCCTGTGCAGTGCACAACGCTCTGGGTGTGCCTCTTAGAGAGTTGCCACTTACCCCGGACCGGGTCCTCAAGGCTCTCGAGGCCGCGAAAGGGGGAGGAAAGTCATGATAGCCTCGAAATTTGCGTTTAGAAGCCCAAAGGATGTTGAAGAGGCCGTCCGGCTTTACCGGGAGTTCCAGGGCGAGGCCGTGTATCTCAGTGGAGGAACCGATCTGGTTCCCCGTATGAAACTGGGACTTGAAAAGCCCAAGGCCGTCATCGACCTGAAGCGCATTGCTTCGCTCACTACAGTGGAGGATCAAGGCGACTGGATCAGGATCGGGGCCCTGGCGAGGATCTTCGACATCAAGCAAAATAATCTCGTCCGGCAGTACTTTCCTGCGCTCGAGGCATCCCTTGAGGCGACTTCGTGTGAATCGCTCCAGATGAGGGGCACCATCGGCGGCAATCTGCTGCAGAACTCCCGATGTCTCTTTTATAACCAATCGGAATTCTGGCGGCGGTCCAAGGGTTTTTGCCTGAAAATGGGGGGTGAAAGCTGCAATGCCGTGCCCGGCGCCAAGACCTGCTTCGCAAACTATTGCAGCGATAACGCTCCCGCTCTGCGCACGCTGTCCGCGGAAGTGGAGCTCTCCGGACCCGATGAAGTGAGACGCCTCGATCTGGAGGAACTTTATACCAACAAGGCAGACAAGCCCTTCAGCCTTCAACCGGGTGAAATCCTTACCGCCATATTCGTCCCAAAGAAGAAGAGTGACGGGGGGTACAAAAAGCTGCGGGTTCGGGGCGCCGTTGACTATCCTCTCTTGGGCGTGGCGTTTTCGTCCGTGGAAAGGACGGGCAAACTCGCCGTAGGGGCCATTGGGCCTAAACCCTATGTGGTTGAAATGAAACAACCCTTTCAAGACACAATAGGGAAAGCGGTCAAGGCGGTCCTCAAACAGGTAAGGCCGGTCGGCAATACAGTCGTCGATCCCGATTACCGGAAACGGATGGTTTCTGTGCTGGCTGCAAGGCTCGTCAACAAGGTGATGGAGGGGGCAAAGTGATGGAGCGATTGAAAATCAAATTACAGGTGAACGGAGAGCCTGTGGAGTTGGATGTGAAGCCTTCGGAGACCTTGCTTGAGACTTTGAGGGACCGTTTGGAACTGACCGGCGCCAAAGACGGTTGTGGGCTCGGTGCCTGTGGGAGTTGCACGGTGCTCCTGAACGGACTTCCCACACGTTCCTGTATCGTCCTGACTGCTGAACTGGACGGCGCCGACGTAACGACGATTGAAGGATTGGCCGACGGAACGAAGCTGGATCCTGTTCAGGAGAGCTTCATGGACAAAGGCGCGGTTCAGTGCGGGTTCTGTACACCTGGTATGATCCTTACTGCCAGGAGCCTGCTGAACAGGAATGCACGACCGACCAGGGAGGAGATCATCCGGTCCATGTCGTCCAATCTATGTCGCTGCACGGGGTACAAAAAGATTATCGAAGCTGTGGAGGCCGCTGCCTCCTCACAAGCTCCAAAGAGTTAAAACCAAAATCCTTTTGTCATAAGGAGTAATAGATGCGAGCATTTGTATTAGGCGGAGCAGGGGGTATGGGGCAGGGCGTTGCCCGGGACCTGATAAAACAGGAACCGATCACGGATGTTGTCCTTGGAGACCTGTTTCCTGACCCGGAAAGATTGTCGCCGAAATTACGCGACAGCGCAAAGGTTACCCTGGTGAAGATGGACGTAACCGATCATGACAGCATGGTAACGGCGTTTCAGGATACGGATGTGGTCATCAATTGTGCGGGCCCTTTCTATAAGACAGCCGTGCCGGTGGCCAGGGCAGCGGTTGAGGCGCGGGTCAACTATATTGATATCTGTGATGACTACGAGGGGACCGAAACCCTTTTCAACTCAGACATTGACACCATGGCAAAGGAAGCCGGCATTACTGTGCTGACGGGTATGGGATCAGACCCGGGGACCAACAATGTCCTGGTGAAGTGGTACGCGGACCGTCTCGATTCTGTTGAAGAGATTTACCTCTATTGGGTCGTGGCCATTGCCGAGCTTTCAGGCGCGGCCTGGGACCACAGCCTGCACATGACCCTGGGGAAGATCCCGCAGTATATCAATGGTGACCTGGTCCACGTGGAAGGCGGGACCGAAGTAGTAGCGGAAGAGTTCCTGGAACCCTTGGGGACATGCCAAGTTCGCTACGTGGGGCATCCCCAGCCCTTGACCATCCCCCGGTATATCAAAGGGGTAAAAAACGTCATCATCAAAGGGGCGCTCATACCGCTCTGGGTGGACGAGCTGATCAAAGAACAAAAAGATACGGGTTTTCTGAGTAAAGAACCTGAAAGCATCAACGGCACGACCGTCATCCCCTACGACCTGACGCTTAAACTCTGGGAGAAGATCCCCGAAGGCAGGGACAAGGGTCCGCAGGCTTCGGGCCTCAAAGTTATTGTCAAAGGTGAGCGAGGCGGTAAAAAGGTGACTTACACGGCCGACATGGTGGGAAGGATGGCTCCCGGGACGGGGATTCCCGCATCTATCGCGGCGCTCATGATGCATGCCGGGGAGGTGACTGAAAAGGGAGTGACAGCTCCTGAGGGCTGCATCGATCCGGACAAATTTCTTGCGGCGTTCTTGAAGCGAGGCGCAAGAATCCACCAGACAGAAAAGATTTCATCCATGTTTGAAATCTAACAAAGGCAGGAGACTTTCCATGAAAGAAGCGCAAAAACTGAATATCACCAAGAGCCGGGAACTCTTCGAAGAAGCGTCCGGACTGGTGCCGGGTGGTGTTCTCGGGGCGAGAAAGCCCGGCGATTTTATCGAAGGGGAATACCCCATATTTCTTGAAACCGGTGAAGGCTGTCGCCTGACGGATGTAGACGGCAACGAATTTATCGATTTCCTGTGCGGGTACGGCCCCATCATCCTGGGGTATCGCGAAGAAGAGGTGGATAGTGCCGTTTGCGCGCAAATAAAAGAAAAAGGGTTCTGTTTCACCCTGACCCAGAAATTTCAGAATGAACTGGCAAAAAAGCTGACCGAGTTGGTTCCCTCCTCCGAGATGAGTATTTTCCTGAAAACAGGCTCAGACGCCACCACTGCGAGTATTCGTATTGCAAGGGCCTACACCGGCAAGATCAAAGTCATGCGTTGCGGCTACCATGGCTGGCATGACTGGTGTGTTGAGATGAAAGGCGGGATCCCTTCGAAATTTTACGAAGATGTATTTGAATTTCAATATAATAGACTTGATCAACTGGAAGAGCTGATGGCGACACACGGCGATGAGACGGCTGCAATCATCATGACGCCGTTCGGTCATCCAAACCATCAAAAGATGCAGGAACCCGATCCCGGATTCCTTGAAGGGGTAAGGGATCTGGCGGACAGGTACGGCGCGGTGTTGGTCTATGATGAGATACGGACCGCCTTCAGACTCAGAATGGGCGGCGCGCAGGAGCTCTACGGGGTGACCCCCGACCTGACCGTGCTGGGAAAGGCGATCGCCAACGGATATCCGATTTCTGTGGTGACCGGGAAGAAGGACGTCATGATGACGGCCGAAAGCAGGCTTTTTATTTCGTCAACCTTTTTCCCGAACAGTGAAGGCTTTGTCGCCGCGCTGAAGACCATAGAAATCCTTGAGCGGGACAAGGTGCTCGAGAATATTTGGGACAAGGGCGACCGCTTCATGGGGAAAATCCGGACGCTCCTGGACAAATATGAGGTGGGCGCCGAGCTGACCGGGGTGGCGCCCATGTTCTACATTACCTTTGAAAAGGACGAAACAGGGGCATACAAAGGCAAACGGAAGGATTTCTATACGCAGCTCATCCGGAAAGGGTTCTTCTTCTCACCGTACCACCACGCCTATATCAGTTTTCGACACACGGAAGAAGACCTGAACTTGGCCCTGGTGGCCATTGAGGAATCCCTGGCGTATGTGAAAGAGAAATATTAGGATTCCCCCTTGACGGCCTTCATTTCCAGGACCACATGACCCCAACCGCCGCAGGCATGGCCCACGTCAAAACAGCCCGTCCGGTTGAAGATCACCTCGTTCGGGTCCCTCCCGTTCATGAGGTTCTCGAAAAAGGCATTGACCACCAGGAGCAGGTTG
>JAFDGR010000287.1 GCA_019309145.1 Deltaproteobacteria bacterium
CGTGGGGTTCGATGGAGGCGAATAGTGCGGCGATGAACGATGTCACGGGCTAAAATATTTTTATCGAAATTTAATATTTCAGCGACGCTGATTGCCAGGATTAGAAAATTTTTAATTGTGGGCTTCAGTGCCGCTGCGCTGAACCTTGGGTTGATGATGCTGTTTGTTGAGCTCTTGGGGTTTACGAGCTTTTCACTCAAGAATATTGCCAATATCCTGTCGATGGAAATCAGTATTGCCTTTAATTTTACGCTTAGCAGGTTGTGGACATGGGATGATGCTCCCAAGAGACAGGGCAGGGGCTTGGCGGGCCAGTTTATTGCATTCAACCTGGCAGCTCTAACGGGTGTAGGGATCCGGACCTTATTGTTTCCATCCCTTGAATTGCTTGGGATTCATTATATTCTTAATGTTTGTTTGGGAATTGGAACAGCCGCGGTTATAGACTTTATTCTTTATGACAGGATTGTTTTCAGAAGAAAAGGGGTCAGCTTAGTTAAGGAGGCATAAAGGCAGGGCCAATGAAATACTTAATAACCGGGGGTGCGGGTTTTGTGGGTTCGTCTTTGGCGATTCGGCTGAAGGACAACTATCCGAAGTCACAGGTGATTTGTCTGGATAATCTAAAGAGGCGGGGAAGTGAACTGAATCTTCCCAGGCTGAGAAAACAGGGTGTTGACTTTATCCATGGGGACATAAGAAATAAGGAAGATTTCTCCGCAATAGGAGAGGTGGACGTAATAATAGAATGCTCAGCAGAACCTTCGGTTTTGGCCGGGTATAATTCCTCGGCCGAATATGTTGTCAATACAAACCTGTTTGGCACGGTTAATTGTCTTGAATTTGCCAGGAAATCGAAAGCGGGGTTTGTCATGCTCTCAACCAGCCGCGTCTACCCTATCAATCCAATTAATTCTCTGAATTTTTCAGAGGCAGAAGCACGCTTTGAATTGTCACATGAACAGAAAATTCCAGGATCCAGTGGGGAAGGAATCACTGAGGAGTTTCCATTAACCGGGGTGCGCTCACTGTATGGCGCCACAAAGCTGGCATCTGAGCTCTTGATCATCGAATATGGAGAAATGTATGGAATTGATGCGATCATTAATCGCTGTGGGGTCATCACCGGGCCGTGGCAATTCGGGAAGGTAGACCAGGGGGTTGTTGTCTTATGGGTTGCCAGGCATTTCTGGAAACAACCGTTGAATTACATCGGATATGGCGGTGAAGGGAAACAGGTTCGCGATATCCTGCATATTGATGACCTCTTCAGATTGATTGACCTTCAAGTGAACCACCTTGAAGAAATGAGTGGAAGTACATTTAATGTAGGTGGAGGGAAAGACGTCAGCGTTTCCTTAAGAGAGCTGACGAAGCTGAGCGAAAAATATACGGGGAATTCCATTCCCATTGAAGGGATAAAAGAAAACAGGCCGGGAGACATCAGGATTTACATTACAGACAATGCAAATGTCTTTAAGGCCACCGGGTGGAAGCCGGCGATAGGTGTGGAAAGCATCATGGAAGAGATTTCTGAATGGATAAAAGAAAATAAAAATAAACTTGAAGGAGTCCTTGCATGAATAGTGTTCTAATTACGGGCTCAGCGGGCCTGATTGGAAGTGAGACAGTGGAGTTTTTTTCCCAACAATTTGATCTGGTTGTGGGGCTTGATAATAACAGGCGAGAGTATTTTTTCGGGCCGGACGCCTCAACCGTCTGGAACAGGGAGCGGTTAGAGAGGGAAATTAGTAACTACAGGCATTATGAGGTAGACATTAGAGATAAAGAAGGCGTGGAAAGGATTTTTGCCGAATACGGGACAGACTTGAAACTGATTGTCCACACGGCAGCGCAGCCGAGTCATGACTGGGCCGCAAAAGAACCTTTTGAGGATTTTACAGTTAATGCGAATGGGACCCTGACACTGCTGGAGATGACACGAAAATATGTCCCTGATACGGTTTTCATTTTTACTTCCACCAATAAGGTCTACGGAGATGCACCTAATTACCTGCCGCTGGTTGAGTTGGATACCAGGTGGGAGATAGAGGAGACCCACCCCTATTGGGAAAACGGAATAGACGAGCGTATGAGCATAGATCATAGTAAGCATTCCCTGTTCGGTGCCAGTAAGGTAGCTGCGGATATCCTGGTCCAGGAGTACGGTCGATATTTTGGGATGAAGACCGGGGTTTTCAGGGGAGGATGTCTGACAGGGCCAAAGCACAGCGGGACCCAATTGCACGGGTTTTTGAGTTATCTGATGAAATGTGCGGTTACGGGTGAACCCTATACCGTCTTTGGATACAAGGGCAAGCAGGTAAGGGATAATATCCATAGTTATGATCTCGTGAATATGTTCTGGCATTTTTATTGTAATCCCCGCATCGGCGAAGTCTATAACGCCGGCGGCAGCCGCTTCAGCAGCTGCTCCATGCTGGAGGCAATTGATGCCTGTGAAAAGATTGTCGGTAAGAAGATGAACTGGTCCTATTCAGAGACAAATCGCATTGGCGATCACATCTGGTGGATCAGTGATGTTTCTAAGTTCAAAAAACACTATCCAGATTGGGATTTTACGTACAATATGAGCGATATACTGGAACAGATATATGTCCAGATGAGAGAACGAGTATGAAGCTCTCTGTTGTAATTCCCGCCCATAATGAAGAGGGGTGTATTGAGGACACGGTGCTCAATATGCTTGATCTACTGAAAAAGGAATCCATTGATTCTGAAATCCTGGTTGTTAATGACCATAGTACGGATTCCACAAAGGACATTTTACAGCGTCTAACAAGTAGACACCCTGAAGTAGCTTTTGTTGATAACGGGTATTCCAATGGATTCGGACTTGCAGTGCGAACTGGATTAGATAATTTCAGCGGGGATGCGGTTGCCATAGTAATGGCAGATGCCTCGGATGATCCGAGAGATGTTGTAAGGTTTTTTCGGAAACTGGAGCAGGGTTATGATTGTGTATTTGGTTCGAGATTCATGAAGGGGGGGCGGACGTACGATTATCCAGCCTTCAAGTTGGTCATGAACCGGATTGCCAACCTTTTTATCAAAGCCATGTTTGGAATTAGCTACAATGATACCACCAATGCATTCAAGATGTATCGTCGTGAAACCATTGAAGGGCTTAGGCCTTTTTTGAGTCATCATTTCAATTTAACCGTGGAATTGCCGCTCAAGGCAATTACGAGGGGATATTCCTACTCTGTCCTCCCCAATTCATGGACAAATCGCACGAGCGGGGAGTCAAAGCTGAAATTGAAGGAAATGGGCAGTCGCTACCTGTTCATTGTTTTATACTGCCTTATTGAGAAGTGGCTCTCAGTAGGGGACTACAAGAAAGGCAGGCAGGTTTCTTAAAGGGGTACATCATGATTCCGCATGCTTCTGCACGTGCGGATAGGTAACGGTCTTGGCGTGGCGATTTTGGGTAGATCTTTATGGCCTGATCGTGATATTGATCGGATTCATCGGCCAGGGCAAACCACGCTCCAGTGTCTACAAACAGGTTGGCATTCACCATCTTGCGGCTTTATTCGTTTACAGAGGCCAGGTAGTCGTCGTGTCTCTCTGCAATGTCTTTTTTCCCCGAACTGCCAAGGTTCATAATACTCAGGGCCGGGTCTTTTTCCACCGGCAGACTGGCAATAAACCTGGAAATACATGAACGGATGATGGCCGCCCTGGATT
>JAFDGR010000288.1 GCA_019309145.1 Deltaproteobacteria bacterium
CTGGAAATCTGGATTGGAAAACCGGGGAGGAAGTAGCAGAGCTCCTGGTGAAATTGAACAAGGATATAGGAATGGCGATGGTGGTCGCCACGCATAATCAGCGGCTGGCTTCCAAGATGTCAGCGCAAATGGAGATTGTTGGTGGAGAACTTATCTAGCGGCAAAGCACCCGGTTTGACCTTGTGGGAAAAGCTTCGATCAGGGATCATTTTCTGCACTCTCCTTTTTTGCATGCTCATCCTTTTTGTATGCGCATCTTCAGTGATCTGTTCAGCGGAGGACCCCGCGATAACGGTGGTCCCTTTCAAGATTTATGCTTCGGCGCAGCTCAAGTACCTTTCCAGGGGACTCCAGGATATGTTCGTGCTGCGGATGCAGAAAAAAGGACTCCAGGTTACCAGTACGCGAATGACAAATGCACATCCGCTCGCCTCCTCGTCAGTAACCAGGAAGACCGCCAAGCAATTGGCAAAGGCGCTCAAATCGTCATTTGTTGTTGACGGAAGCCTGACACAGATGGGGAAAAAACTCAGCGTGGATGTCCGACTTTTTGATGTGAAGTCCGGGAAGCAGCCATTTTTCTTTTATGGAGTGGCGGAAGATATGGATGCGCTGCCTTCTGCGGTGGATCGTGTTGTGGCCAGTATCTCCAACAAGATTCTCGGGGTGCCTCAGGTGGATTCCGTTCTTGTGGAAGGGAATAAGCGGGTTGAAAAAGATGCCATTCTGGCGGTGATCCTAACGAAGAAAGGGACCCCGCTTGTCTATGAGCAGCTCGACCAGGATCTTCGGGACGTCTACAAAATGGGCTATTTCAAGGATGTGCGGATTGAAACGGAACCAGGCGCAAAAGGGAAAAAAGTTATTTTCAAGGTCACGGAGAAGCCGTCAATTGGAAAAATCTCCTTTGAGGGCAACAAAAAAATCAAGGCCGATGACCTGAAAAAAGAACTGGGCATCAAGCTGTACTCCATTTTGGACGAGAACCAGGTGAAACAGAGTGTCGAGAGATTGAAGGATTTTTACCGGAAGAAAGGGTATTACAACGCTGTGATAGAGGAACGAACAGAATCTCTTCCAAACAATGAAGTCCTGCTGAGATATGTCATTCATGAACAGAAGAAAATTTTTATCTACAGGATTGAATTCCTGGGAAATAAGGCCTTTGATGAGGACGATTTGAAAGACCTTATGCAAACGAGTGAAAAAGGTTTTTTCTCATTCATTACGGATTCGGGGTACCTGGACAGGGAGAAATTGGATTTTGATGTGCAGAAAATTGCGGCCTTCTATCACAATCATGGGTATATCAATGCAAAAGTTGGTGAGCCGAAAGTGACCTATGTGAAGGGGAAGGGATTAAAAATAACTGTTGAAGTGGAAGAAGGTGAACAGTACAAGGTGGGGACCGTCTCTGTTGAAGGCGACCTGATACAAGAGCCTGAGGAACTCTTGAAAAACGTCCGGATTGGGAAAGAGAAGGAGTTCAACCGGGAGATGGTCCGGAGAGATATGCTCGCCTTGAGGAATGTATATGCGGATGAAGGGTATGCGTATGCCGAGGTTTCTCCTTCAACCAGGGAAGACGTGAAAAAGAAGAAGGTACATATCGTCTATAAAATCTCCAAGGGACCGAAGGTCCATTTTGAACGGATCAATATCGCGGGAAATACCGTGACGCGCGATAACGTGATTCGGCGGGAACTCAAGGTTGTCGAAGGGGGGTACTTCAGCGGCAAGGCCCTCAGGAAAAGCATGGAAAATTTGAACCGTCTGGGGTTCTTTGAGAACGTATCAGTAGATACAAAACGGGGAGATGAGAAGGACTCCATGATCCTTGATGTCCATATAAAAGAGCGGCCAACCGGCTATTTCAGTGCCGGTGTGGGATACGGTTCGGTGGATAAGACCATGGTTTCCTTTCAGATCGCCGAAAATAATCTGTTTGGTTACGGGCAAAGCCTGAGTGCTTCCGCCAGGCTTGGTGCCGTATCCAGCGAGTATGACATCCGTTTTGTAGAGCCATGGTTCCTGGGAAGAGATTTATCTCTGGGGCTTGATGTCTATAAATGGTCGAGAGAGTATGACGAGTATACCAAGGACAGCTGGGGAGGAGATGTGAAGCTCGGTTTCCCGCTGGGTCTCGATGAATATACTAGGGGATCCGTCCAGTACAAGTATGACAACGCCGACATCACAGATGTGGCAGATACCGCGGCGGTCGCAATCAAAGAGATGATCGGTCAGAATGTGACGAGCAGTGTCACGTTGGGGATCAAACGGGACAGCAGGGATCGGCTCTGGGACACCCATAAAGGATCGATCAATAGCATCAGCTTCGAATACGCGGGGGGAGTCTTCGGCGGTGACCTCTATTTTAACAAGTATCAGGCGAGATCGGCCTGGTATTTTTCCCTCCCCTGGGATACTGTTTTTCTGGCACAAGGGAGATGGGGATGGGTGGTGCAACGATCCGAGGGAAAATTACCGGTCTTTGAAAAATTCACCCTTGGTGGTATTAACACGGTGAGGGGATTTGATTACGCTTCCATCTCGCCAAGGGACCCTGCCACGGGAGATAAGATCGGCGGGGAAAAAATGATGGTCTACAACCTGGAATACCGCTTCCCTTTGCAGAAAGAACAGGGAGTGATAGGCCTGGTGTTTTTTGACGCAGGAAACGTCTTTGAAAAGGAAGATGACTGGACCTTCAGCGGCATTCGCCGGTCGGTGGGAGCAGGAATCAGGTGGTATTCACCCGTTGGTCCTCTGCGGCTCGAATACGGAAAAAATCTGGACCCACAGGGAGATGAACCTTCGAGCAACTGGGAATTTACCATCGGCGGAACATTTTAATACAATGTGAAGACTCTACATGAACAGGAGGATGTAATATGAAAAAAATTATACCATTTTTCGTCGTCATTTTCTTGTCCAGCCTGCCATGCTCCGCCCTGGCACTGGAGAAGAATAAGGTCGGGGTCATCGACATGCAGAAGTTCCAGCAGGAGTCCAAGAAATTTCAGAAAATCAGGGCTGATCTGAAGAAAAAATTTGAAGCCCTGCAGAAAAAACTGGATAAAGAAAAGGCGGGTCTGGCAAAACTTGAGGAAGAATTCAAGAAACAGAGCATGATGTTGAGTCTTGATGCCAAGCAGGATAAAAAGAAAGAGGTGGAAAGGAAGCGACGATACTATAAATATCTCTATACCGAGTATACCCAGGAGATGAAAGACGCTGAACTTGACGCGCGGAAGAAAGTGGGCAAGGAAGTGGAAAAAATCGTCGGAAAAATGGGGGAAACGGGCGGTTATGTCATGATTTTTGAACGGCAGGCTCCGGGCCTTATTTATTACGATGATGCCCTCGATATTACTGAAAAGGTGGTAAAAGCCTATGACGGGGCATCACAATAGAAAGGAAAACGCCAAAGGGACATCCCTCCAGGCATTTGCTCTACTGGTTAATGGTGAGCTCATTGGTGATGGGCAAAACCGGGGGAAATCTCTTTTTTGACGAGCCCCCGCTATCAGGACAGGCTTTCCCATACCCTCGCGTCAGCAGTAATTCTTCAAGAAAAGACATCCCTCTATGGGGGTGCCCAGGTCATCGTTGCTGATCCGAAACTGGCGTATCCCAAGGTTGCCGCTTTGTTCGCGCCGGAGATTTCCCGGTTCCCGGGAATCAGCGAACAGGCGATCTGTCACAAGCGTTGCAGCCTCGGCAAAGGGGTATCGATTTATCCAAACGTTTTTGTGGGTGAGGACGCAGAGGTCGGTGATGAGACGATTCTGTTTCCCGGCGTCTACGTTGGCAACGGGGTTCGCATCGGGAGGAAGACGGTCCTCTATCCCAATGTGGCTGTCCTGGATGATTGCCGCATCGGGAACGAGGTGATTATTCATGCAGGAACCGTTATTGGGAGCGATGGATTCGGCTTTGTGCAGGATGGCGGACATTCCAGGAAGATTCCACAATTGGGTATCGTGCAGATTGATGACCAGGTTGAAATAGGGGCAAACAACTGCATTGATCGGGCGGCGTTTGGGAAGACCTGGATCCAGCGGGGCGTCAAGACGGATAATTTGGTACAAATTGCCCATAATGTCATCATCGGTGAGGATAGTATTATTGTTGCCCAGGCGGGGATTTCAGGGAGCGTGAAGATCGGGCGGCAGGCGATGCTCGGGGGCCAGGTTGGGGTTGCTGATCACCTGGAAATAGGAGACAGGGTCATGATCGCGTCCCAATCAGGTGTTGCCAAGTCAATACCCTCGGGAGAAATAGTGTCCGGAACCCCTACCATGCCTCATCGTCTGTGGTTACGGGCTTCGAGCCTTTTTCAGCATCTGCCCGAATTCAACCGGAGAATCAAAGACCTGGAAAAGCGCTTGGAAAAAATGGAAATGCGGTACACGAAGGAGTGAAAGAGAAATGGAACTACCCCTCACCTACGAAGACATCACCCGTATCCTTCCGCATCGCTATCCCTTCCTGCTTGTAGACAGAATTACGGAATTGGAACCGGAGAAGCGGGTAGTGGGGCTGAAGAATGTGACTGCAAACGAACCCTTTTTCGAGGGACATTTTCCCGGCCGGCCGGTGATGCCCGGCGTTCTCATTATTGAAGCCATGGCTCAAGTGGGCGGAGTGCTTGCCCGCGTCTCCGTGCCCGGTGCGCTTGAACAGGGAAAAGAAGATGCTCTTTTTTTCATGTCCATGGACAAAGTAAAATTCCGCAGGCCCGTTGTGCCGGGTGACCAGATCGTCTTCGAACTGGAACCCCTGCGGACCGGAACCCGGGTCTGGAAGATGCGGGGAAAGGCGAGCGTTGACGGGGAGATTGTTGCCGAGGCGGAACTGGTGGCGTCAATAGGCTGAGACTGTGTATGACAGGATAACAGGATAAATAAGAGGGTGTTCATCCTTGCGCCCTTTTTGCGCCGTTAATAGAGGGCTTCCTATGAAGAGCAGGTGAACGGGATGTTCCTGAAGCGGCGTCATTTCGGCCCTGGAACAGGACAGTGGAAGGGGCGAAATCCGCAGCGACCGGAGTCATGGACGACGGAGGGAGCGTAGCTTCCGGAATATGCCGTTTGCCTGCTCAGGGAGCCATGAATTGTTGAAAGTCCAAGGATGGGGTTTTTCGATTCCAACAAGTTTTGAAAGGAAAAGGAAGTATGGAGATACATCCTTCGGCGGTGGTCAGTGCCCACGCAGAGCTTGGCGAGGGAGTAAAAGTGGGTCCCTACAGTACGATTGGGGATCACGTGACCATAGATGCAGGGACAGAGATAGGGGCCCATGTGGTGATCGAGGGGCACACCCGAATCGGCAAGAGAAATAAGATTTTTCCGTATACGTCGGTGGGGACACCTCCCCAGGATATCGGGTACCGGGGTGAAGATACCAGGCTGATCATCGGAGATGACAATGTCATCAGGGAATATGTGACCATCAACCGTGCCACCGCGAAACAGGAGTGGGAAACGGTGATCGGAAATCAGAACTACATCATGGCGTATGCGCATGTTGCGCATGATTGCTATCTGGGGAATCGTGTTATCATGTCCAATGTGGCAACACTGGGCGGACATATTTCCATAGGAGATTATGCAATCCTGGGCGGGCTGGTGGCGGTGCATCAGTTTGTCCGCATTGGTTCTTATGCGTTCCTGGGCGCCAAATCGGGTATCGACCGGGACGTCCCTCCCTTTATGATGACTGCCGGTCCCCGTGCCAGGCTTTATGGTATCAACCGGAAAGGGTTGCGGAGAATGGGGTTCTCCCGTCATGTCATAGACGGTCTCAAAAAGGCGTATCAGATCATCTGGCGGGAAAATCATCGATTCAGCGTGGGTATCCGCCAGGTGAGAGATGAAATAGATTCTTTCCCGGAACTCGAAATGCTCCTGGCCTTCTTCGAAGGCTCGAAGCGTGGCATTCTTCGATCAGCGTAAATTCCATGCCGGCATCTACCCAAAAACCTGCCCTGGGCATCATCGCTGGCAGCGGAAGATTCCCTTTGCTGGTGGCACGTTCTGCGAGGGAGGCTGGATTGCGCGTTGTCGCCATCGCCCACAAAGGAGAAACCGATCCCGCCCTGGAGCAGGAAACCGACACCATTGTCTGGATTCGCCTCGGTCAATTGGGGCAGCTTATCAGGAATCTCAAAAAGCATGGGGTCCGGAATGCCGTGATGGCCGGGGCAATTAAGAAAAGGCGGATGTTTGAAAACGTCCTGCCTGATTTGAAAGGTCTCAGTCTCATGTCCAGGCTGGTCATCTTTCATGACGATGATATCCTGCGGGCAGTGGCCCGAGAGCTTGCCAAAGAAGGAATTGAGATTGTGAGCTCAACAACGCACGTGCCCGACTTGATCGCCCCGCCCGGCATCCTTACCAGGAGAAAGCCCTCAAAAAACGAGAAAGAGGATATGGCATTTGGCTGGAGGATTGCCAAGGATCTTGGCAGGCTGGACATCGGACAATGTGTGGTGGTGCGTCAAAAGACCGTGTTGGCCTTGGAGGCCATAGAAGGGACAGACGAGACTATCTTGAGAGGCGGCCGGCTCGGTCGGGAAAAAACGGTGGTGGTCAAGGTAAGCAAACCAAACCAGGATCTCCGGTTTGATGTTCCGTCCGTTGGCGTTGGGACGATAAAAACCATGATTGAGGCAAAGGCGGGCGTTCTGGTCGTGGAAGCAGGAAAGACACTCCTGTTTGATCGGAAAGAGATGATCTCCCTGGCAGATGAAAAAGGAATTGCGATTGCCTCTCTGGAGGAAAAAGACATACCCGTAATGAGGGCCTAAGGTATCAGGCGGAGGGCGTAGGGTTTTTAAGGACAAAGGACGCCGGGAGAGGAAGAGAAGCTTTAATGGAGAAAGATGTACGGATAGGCGTTGTGGGTGTTGGCCACCTGGGAGAATTCCACGTGCAGAAATATCGCGCTATGAAGGGCGTTGATCTGGTGGGGGTGGTGGATACCAACGCTGCTCGAGCGGCGGAAATCGCGCAGCGCTATGATACCCGCGTATACGGATCACTGGAAGAGATTCTGGGGCGGGTGGATGCCGTGAGCCTTGCGGTTCCGACGGAGAGCCATTTTTCAGTTGCGGAAGAGATCCTTCCCCGTGGCGTTCATTTGCTCATTGAAAAGCCCATCAC
>JAFDGR010000052.1 GCA_019309145.1 Deltaproteobacteria bacterium
TTTATTGGCCCTCTCTTTCTTATGGTTAGGTCTCCAAATCAACCATAATTGAAGAGAGCTTCATTTTCCAGCAAATAATACACTCCCCCAAATCCGTTATAACCAGAATTTCTTTTATTTCTGAAAGCGTTAATTCGCGACAATAACAATTTGACGGTGCGTGTAGGGCACGTGCCAAGGACTTGCCTCCCAGGGGAACTCACGCCGAAGGTGCAACCCACTCCTGCAGTATCCCCTTCATCGGCAGGCTTGGGAGTAGATTGCCCTGCCAAAGTTCGGGACCTATCTTAACGTCATACTCGTGAACGGTATCAATGACCCATTTGCGTGTACCATCGATAAATCGATCACTAAAAAAGGCATCCATATTGGTGGCACCAAGGGTTACCGAACCTATACCGCCTTTAGCCCTCTCCAAATAAAAATGCTTGGACTGGTTACCCCTGATGGGGTAGTTTGTGGCAATAGGTGCCATAAGAATCCTATTCTTAATTTCCATCCCACGAATGGTTATCGGTTCAAAAATTTTCATGATGCTCCCCCATCTTTGTTTTTATTTAGGCACTCTACAAGAAGGATTATCAGACTTGTCCGATGCCTACCAATCATCTCCCTAAAGAACAAAGTTCCTCTTCACCAGGATGGATCCATCCACAGATTTCACGTTGGGACAACCGGTCAGGGTCATGGCCCTCTGCAGTTGGGCGGTCATCTCATTGATCATATCCCGAACGCCCATCTGTCCATCGGCAATGTGGGCCAGCAGAATTGCCTGACCGACCAATATCCCGTTCGCCCCCATGGCCAGGGCCTTCAGGACATCGCTGCCCCTCATAAAACCACCATCCGCAAAAATGACCATTTCCCTGCCCACAACCTCACGCACGAGGGGCAAAACCTCCAAGGCGTGCGCGCAAAAGTCCAAGACCATCGCACGGTGATTGGAGACCACGATGGCATCGGCTCCGATCTTCAAGGACTTGGCTGCATCATCCTCATGGAGCACCCCCTTAACGATGAAGGGGAGTTCGGTTTCTTGACGAAGTTCTCCCAACTCCTCAGAGGTTAAGGGGGCCATTTCGGCATCAAAAAAGGTTTTATAACCTCCCTTTCCCCCTTTTACAAAATCGATGTCTGTCCCGACGGCTACGGCACCCAAAGCCTCGGCCTCTTTCATCTCCGCAACCATTTTCTTTCTATCCTTGAATGGTTTGGAGATGCGATAGGTAGGAACGCCTACGTCCATGACACCAGCAAAGTCCTTGGAACCTGTTATCCCCACACCCATCATGGAACCCGCCTCTTTCATTCCCATTGCCCAAGAGATGAGGGGGTTTTTCATCCCGCCTGCCCTCGGGTTGGACAAGGCACCCGCCAGAATAGGTGTGGACAGTTCACGACCAAAAAGATGGGTGTGCGTATCCGCCGGCCTGGCATCAATGGTTCGAAGCTTAAGGGCAATGGTTTTAAAAAATTCATTATTGGTTACCCTGCTGTATCCGGTTTCTGTGCCATAAAAAGTTAATGCGTCAAATATACCCTTCTCTTTCATCTCTTTTTCGGCAGTTTCAAGCAATTCATCATATTTCACGGTTCGACCTCCTCAATCTATAAATATAATCAGAGTCCACCCTTGCCGAGGCACCCGGCTGTTACACGATTTTTACCTCGCGCGTGATGATAAAAGGTAAAGGTTCCGTAAGAAAATTTCTCTCGTCGGCGCGGGTAGCCGTGTACTCGGGCGTAGTGGCCGAGAGGCGCATGGCAGCCGTGTCGGCAAACCAGGTCTCAGCAACCCCATCGTAAGCAGGGGGCGCCTCTTTCTCATACTCATCCATCAGCGTGTGGGACTGCACATAGCGCCTAATCACCTCGATTTTTGCCGCCAGAGGCCCATGAAAATCGCGCCAGTAGGAATGAAATTCAACGATGGGCATTCCCTGCTTGCGCGTTACCAGTTCGATGTTTTTTACCATCCCTTCTTGAATGGTCCCCGGTTTGATCTCGATCGCTTCAGTGACAATATGCCTCACTCGATTCGTGTCCACAAAATTTGCCAAATCGGCCATGGCAGCCTCACCGGCCGGTGTCTCTATAGCCGAGGCGAAATCGGTCGTTGAATCGTATGAGATCTCCTCCACACCATCTAATACCGGCGGCACGGGCCGCCCGTAGCCCGACAACAGGGTGTGACATTGGGCATAGCGCCGTATCCCGGGAATCCGTCGGATCAGATCCCCATGTGTTGTACGCCAGTACTTCTGAAAGTCTTCTACCGATACGTCCATTCTTCTGTGGAAAAAATAAATTACCTTGATCACGGTGCTACCTTTCTCCTTAAATTTAATGGGTCCCCGCTTGACTCAGTCACCAGAAGGCCCCGATTTCCATCACTGTCAACAGCCTGAGCACTCAAATCTCACGCGCCGTCTTTGCCCCTTCATAAATAGCCCACAGGGCATCCCTCGCGTCTAAAGCATCTCCAATGATGCGGGTTTTGGAAGACTCGGAATCCGGGTTGCCGACGAGATCCGCCTGCGCCCCGTACCCTGCCGCAATGATGACGTTATCTATAGGTCCTACAATCTCTTCAAGCCCTTCCTTCTCAAGGGCAACTTCATTTCCTGAGATTTTTTTCACCTTAGAGGAAGTCCGGATCTCAACCTTTTGATCTCGAAGCCTTTCACGAATAAAGCGTGCGGAAGGGGCATCAGTGTGAGGGACAATGTCTGGAAGGATTTCCGTCAAAATCACTTTTTTCCCTCTGGCGGAAAGAAAATCCGCCACCTCGCATCCTACCATGCCCCCGCCTATCACCAAGACGCGATTGCCCACGCTCCTTTTTTCAAGGAGCACATCTTGGGCAAGGATGACATGATTTGATTCGGCTCCCTGAATGGGAGGGATCAAAGGCAAGGCCCCTGTGGCTATGATAAGCTCGTCGAACGTCAATTCCTCCAGTTCTTTCGGCGTTGCCTCCTTTTCCGTTTCCACGCGAACGCCCAGCCTTTCTATTTCTCGTTCCAGATAATGGACGCCTTTTAGGATTTCTGCTTTCTTTGGAGGGATTGAAGCCAGACGGAAGTTACCTCCTAATTGAGAAGATTTCTCAAGAATGGAGACTTCATGACCCCTGAGGGAGGCAACCCGGGCAAATTCCATTCCGGCAGGTCCGCCCCCGATCACAAGGAGTCTCTTAGATTGCTTCACGGGGTGAATCTCAAATTCCTTTTCTCGACCGGTCTCCGGATTCATCAGGCAGCAACGATTGATTTGTCTACGGCATCCCTGATTGCAGGCAATACAGGGTCGGATCTCATCGAAACGTCCTTCCAATGCCTTAAGGGGGAGCTGCGGATCCGCCCACAAAGCCCTTCCCATAGAGATCAGATCGGCCTTCCCCTCTTTAACGAGAGAATCTGCTGTGTGAGGGTCATTTATCCTGCCTGCAATGATGATGGGTATTGATACGCGCCTTTTGACGGCTTCGGCCAGTGGGGCCAAAAAACCTGGCTCCACATCCATTGGGGGAATGGTCATGTGGATCGATTCAGCCACCCCGCAGGAGATGTGCAGATAGGAAATGCCATCCTCGGATAGTTGAACTGCAATTTCCTTTGTATCCTCTATGTGAAGCCCCCCCCTTACATAGTCCTCGCCATTTAAGCGACATCCAACAATAAAGTCAGCCGGGAGCCGGCGCTTTACGCCTTTCAAGATTTCTTTCAAGAACCTAACCCTTCCGGTCAGATCCCTCCCGTACTCATCGGAGCGAAGGTTGGTTCGGGGGGACAGAAACTGGTGAATGAGGTAACCATGTGCCCCGTGAATCTCAACCCCGTCGAAACCAGCTTCATAGGCCCTGAGAGCTGCCTCTACAAATTTCCTTTCAATAGCCTTGATCTCTTCAACGGAAATCGCCAGGGGGTTTTCTCCAAAAGGGGCACAGGTGATAGAGGAGGGTGCGACAGGGCGATGACCGGTTATTTCGGAAGATGTCTGTCTTCCTGCGTGAGCCAATTGAATAATTATCTTAATGCCATAAGGATAGGCCGACTTGGTTAAACTCTTTAACGCAGGAATAAAGGCATCGTCGTACAGGCATAACCAATTGGGAGAACCCTTTCCCTCTGGTGACACGGATGCAGCCTCTACAATGATAAGTCCCGCACCCCCTTGGACGCGTGCGGCATAGTAGGCGATCTGCCTGTCAGTCATGAATCCGTCAGGCGAGGCATAATTGGTGACCATCGGGGGCATGACAAAACGATTTTTCAAATGAATATTACCCTTTTCTAAGGGCTGATTCACAAATCTCAAAGGGGGCACGGTTCACCTCGGCCAGCTAACTGGCAAACCAGGGGAAGCACTCTCGATCATTGACCCTGAGCAAGAGGGACAAGAAGCGCATAAAATGATGCGGCCGTTTCGGGTCTATACAAGGTCCTTGCGGTACCTTTGACTCGATTGAGGCCGTCCAAGGAGTTAAAGGCCCATCTGCTGTGCCACCAGCTCCCGATGGAACCTGGCATCCCCAAAGGCAAGCTCCCCGGCTTTGGCCTGTTTAAAATAGAGTTGGAGATCGTGCTCCTCCATGAAGCCGATCCCCCCCATGACCTGGTGTGCCAGGGCCACTAATTGGCGATAGGAGTCGCTGACCCAGGCCTTGCACATGGAGGCTTCCTTTTCAAATGAAAGACCCTCGCTGATCCTCCATGCCGCCTGAAAGGTCATAAATTTAGAGGTGTCAAGAAGTGTAAGGATGTTTGCACAGTGATGTTTGACGGCCTGAAAGCTGCCAACCGGCCTGCCAAATTGCTCTCTCTCTTTGAGATATGGGACGGCCAAATCGATTGCCCTCTGTCCTCCCCCGATCATCTGAGCGCACTTGGCTACGGAGGCCTTTTGAAGCACCTTTTGTAGGACAGGCCAACCCATATGGAGCTCTCCTAACAAGTTCTCTGCAGGGACCCCCACCTGGTCAAATTCGACCTCACACTGCTTGTCCCCGGCAAGGGTGCTGTGAACCTGAACAGCCAGCCCAGGATTTTCCCTCTCCACGATAAAAAGGCTCACCCCTTCTTCACCGTCGCCCGTGGGTTCCCGGGTCCTGGCCACACAAATAATTTTGCCTGCCACATGCGCGTCCGGTACAAATAGCTTCGTGCCGGAAAGAACATAATGGTCATTGTGTAATTCTGCTTTAAGCGAGATCTCTTGGGCAGAATAGCTCCCGCCAGTCTCGGTCCATGCCAGGGTCAACATCTCTTCCCCACTTACAACCCTTGGAAGGATATCGCTTTTCTGCGCCTCGGTGCCTGCCTCGAGAAGAGTGAGGCCTCCATGAACGACGGTAGAAAAATAGGGACCCGGCAAACACACGTATCCCATCTCATACAAAAGGACCATCAAATCCAAAAAGCTTCCCTCATAACCCCCATATTGCTCAGGGAACAAGATCCCCATCCAACCGAGCTCCGCCATTTTCTCCCAAAGTCCAGAAGTGTAGCCCTTTTCATCTTCTGCCATCTCGCGAACAAAAGTCCCCGGGCACTCCTTGGCGAGAAAGCCGTGTGCTGAATCTCTCAAGATTCGTTGCTCTTCGTTAAGACCAAAATTCATAATTTACTCTCCTTTCCTCATTACCCTCTCGGAAGACCTAGGCCCCTTTCTGCAATAATGTTCCTTTGAATTTCAGAGGTGCCTGCGTAAATTGTCTCCACAACACTCGATCGATAGAAAAACTCCACCTTACCGGCAAGGGGCGCCCATTTATCTCCCTTCTTCAGTTGACCATAGAGACCGAGAACCTCCATCCCCGTATTGCAAATGCGCTGGGCCACTTCAGTGGCAAACACCTTTTCCATCGAGGACTGGTAATTTGGGATCATCTCCTTGTCCAGCATGTAGGCAAGCTGGTAGTACAGGAGTCTGGATGCTTCCAGTTCAATGGCCATCTGAGCCAGCCTCTGCCTGATCAGAGGGTCCTTGGAAAGTGGCTGCCCGTTGACAATGGTTTCTCTGGCATAATCAACGATCTCTTCAAAGAGTTTTTTATAGGCGCTGGGCGGAAACATCCTTTCAAAATCGAGTGCCCCCATCAGATAATAGAAACCCCTGTTTTTCTCACCCATCAGGTTCTTCTTTGGGACAATAACATCGTCATAATAGACCTCATTGGTCCGCCAGCCAGCCATGGTGATGAGGGGGCGGATCGTGATGCCGGGGCTTTTCAGATCCACAATCATAATAGATATCCCCTTGTGTTTCGGCCCATCAAAGTTGGTCCGAGCCGCCAACCAGTGATAATCTGCCACATGCGTATGGGTGTTAAAGGTCTTCTGGCCGTTCAGCAGGAAATGATCCCCCCTGTCTTCGGCGCGTATGTTCAGTGCCGCCAGATCCGAACCTGCCTGGGGCTCGGTGTAACCGAGGGCAAATTCGATTTCCCCCCTGGCAATGGGCGGCAGAAACTCCCTTTTCATCTCCTCGCTCCCATCCCTCAGGATCATGGGACCTGCATTGTAGGCAGCCACGAAGTACAAAGGGAGTTCTGCATAAGCCATTTCATCGCGGATCATATAGGTGATCATTTCAGAAGCGTCCAGACCGCCATACTCCCTGGGCCAGGCCGGGGTCAACCAGCCCTTAGCGGCAAGCTTTTTAATAAACTTCCTGGCCTCCGGTCCTCCGAAAACCGCCCCAAGTTCATGGGTCTCTTCCACCAACTCAGGCGTTACTTCCTCCCTTATGAATGCACGAACTTCCTTAATTAAATCGGCTTCTTCCTTCCTAAATCCGAAATCCATTCGCTATTCCCTCCCTTTTTTCCAATGGGCAATAAACAATGTCAAAAAAGCCGCGAGACGATCGGCCTTGTCAGCTATAAGGTGATGTGCTCCCGCACCAAATCTTCATTCGCCATGAGGTCTTCAATCTTGCCTTCAAAGAAAATCTTGCCCCCATCGATAATATAGGACCTTGTGGTCGTTTTAAATGCAAATTTCATGTTCTGCTCTGAAAGCAATACACTTACCCCTTCAGCCTTGATCTCATTAACCGTATCCGCAAGCGCGGACACAATCAGAGGCGCCAACCCTTCAGAGGGTTCGTCCAAGAGAAGGAATTCTGGGTTGCCCAAGAGGGTCCTGGCAATGGACAGCATCTGTTGCTCACCACCGCTCATATTGCTGCCCAGCCTCCCTTCTCCCAAGGCCCTGAGATGAGGAAAAAACTGGTATACCTTTTCAAAAGTCCATCCTGTTTCTCCCAAACCCGGCTTCATCTGGGCCACTTCCAGATTTTCCTTTAGTGTTAGACCAGGATAGATTCTCCTGTCTTCGGGTACGTAACCCAGCCCTAATCGGGCAACCTGATAGGGTTTTAAACCACATATTTCCGTTCCCTTAAATTTAATGCTGCCCTGTGCAGGTCTCACAATTCCCATGATGCTTTTGAGGGTAGTCGTCTTTCCAGCCCCGTTTCTTCCGATCAGGGAGACAACTTCACCTGCTTCAGCTTTAAGAGAAACACCCTGCAAAATATAGCTCGAACCGTAATAGGAATGAATTTCTTTAATCTCAAGCATCAAAAGTCCTCTCCCAAATAAGCGTCAATCACCAGTTTGTTCTGTCTGACATCTTCCGGACGTCCCTCAGCGATGACAATTCCTTGCTGAAACACGGTTATGTTATCGGAGATTGAAAAAACAGCGTCCATATCGTGCTCAATAAGAACGATTGTCAGATTTTGTCTCTCGGCAACACTCTTTATGAGCCTCGTAATTGCCTGTGTCTCTTGGGGATTCAGGCCTGCAGCCGGTTCGTCGAGAAGTAAAACCGCAGGGTTTCTTGCAAGCCCGATCCCAATATCCAGTTTTTTTTTGTCTCCATGGGAGAGATTTCCGGCTATAGTGTCAATCTCATTTTCCAGACCTATTTCGCTTAAGACATCACGACATTTATCTTTGACATGATCCTGAAATTGCGGCATGGTGAATAAGGCCATGTTTTGCTTTTTTTTACTCAAGACGGGGAGCGCAATATTTTCAAAAACCGTGAGGCTGGGAAAGATATTAATGATCTGAAAGGTCCTAGCAATTCCGTATGCGGCAATTTCATGAGGACGTTTTCCTGTAATTTCTTTTCCATCAAGATATACAGCGCCGTCCGTAGGCTTTAATTTGCCCGTTACCACGTTAAAAAATGTGGTCTTCCCTGCGCCATTGGGACCAATAATGGATCGGATTTCCCCCTTTTCAATCTCCAAAGAGATTCCATTCAGAGCCGTAAATTCCGCAAACCTTTTTGTGATCCCTTCCGTTCTCAGAATGCTCACAATTTAACACCCCACTTTTCTTCAATAAACCCCATGACGCCCTTGCGAAAAAACAACACTATGATCAATAATATAATACCAAGGAAAAGCACCCAGTTTCCAATGACGGTCATCAAATAGGTTTTCATAAATATATAAATTGCAGCGCCAAAAAATGGACCGCTGAATGTATAAATCCCCCCAATAAGAGTCATAATAATCGGCTCGGCAGAAGTGGTCCAGTAACTTAATTCGGGATATGCCATCTTTGTAAGTGAGGCATGTAATGCACCGGCTATGGCACAATAAATGGCTGATATGACGAAAGCAACCAATAGATGCCGTTGTGGGTTAACACCGACAAAACTCGTCCTTTCTATATTGTCACGTATCGATCTTAAAGTGAGGCCGAATGAGGATCCCACGAGTTTTTTCAAAATAAAAATTAAGACCATAAATATAACCAAAGTAAAATAGTAAAAAAGCAAAGGAGACTCCAGATCAATCTTCAGAAAATAGATGTCAAGAAGCCCCCTTGAAACTCCCGGAAGTCCGTCATCCCCTCCGGTAACACTTGCCCAGAGAAAAACTATCGCGTAAATCATCTGGGCAAATGCCATGGTAAGGAAGGCAAAATAGAGGGTCCCAAGCCTGACACTCAGAAAACCGAGGATGGTGGCTACAACCGCCGTAACTGCAATGACCGTTAAAAATGGGAGCCATATGCTAAGGGTGACATACTTATACATAAGTGCAACCGAATAGGCCCCTAATGCAAAAAACGCAGCCTGGCCAAAGGACAAATAGCCGGCATGGGAAAAGAGGAGATAAAAGCCATAGGAGAATAATCCGTAAACAAGTACCTCATTGAGCAGGTAGAGGCTGAAAGACGAAAGAAAAACAGGACAAATCCACAGTAGAATAACGCCAAGAATGGTTAGGATCTGAACATATCGGTTTTTCCTGTTCATCTCATTTCACTCCTTCCCAATAACCCTTGCGGTTTTGCAAGAAGAATGACGGTCATTATGGCATATGGTAAGATCATGGCAAACTGGGGGAAATAATGATCACCGAAGGCCTCAAAAAGTCCCAAAATGAGTGCGGCGAGCAAGGTTCCCGTCAGACTTCCAAGACCTCCTATCACAATAACGACAAAGCAGGTCAAGCCCATGTGGGCTCCCGCACCCGGCGTAATAGAACTCATGGCCATCCCCAGGCCTCCACTGAATCCTGCCAGTGCAACGCCAATGGCAAACATGCCGCAGTAGACGAGGGGAACATTGACACCTAATGCAGAGGTCATTTCAACATCTGAGGCCGCGGCCCGGGAAGCCTTGCCAAATCTTGTCCTGTACAAAAAAAGCCAGACAAGAATTGCAATGGCTATGGAAGTAAGCAAGGTGAACAGCAAATACTTGGGGAAGAAGTTGCCCATTATCGGAATAACGCCCAAGAAAAAGTTTGGGAGAAGCATTGCCCGTGGTTGTCCTCCCCAGATTTGAAGGATAAGACCGTCAATGATCATTATCAGTGCAAAGGTAAGAAGAAGTTGATAAAGGTGTTCGCTCTCATATATTCTTCTCAATAAGAAAATTTCTATCAAGATCCCGATTACTCCTACGATACAACCGCTAAGGATGATTATCACAACAAACGACCAGTCTCCGGGAAAGACCTGGAGCAAGGACCATGTAAAATAGGCCCCCAACACGATGAGCGACCCGTGGGCAAAATTGATGACCCCCAGAACGCTAAATGTAAGGGTCAGCCCGGATGCCATGAGGAAGTAAAGCATGCCCCTGGATAAGCCGTTTAGGAAGTCAATCATAACGATTCCTGGATCCATAATTTATTACCGCCCAAAAATAAAGGAAGATCACGATCATTGGAAGGAATCGCAACCTTCCTTGAACGAGTTTATCTTTTTAACGCTTCTTCGACAGTTACTATAAAATCCTTTCCATCGAGGGTTTTGTACCATTCCACCTTCCAGCCGATCTTCTCCTTGGAATCAGGAACAATATGCAAGAAGGGCATATCAAAATAGGCTTGATGATCTCCACCTCTGATCCATTTCTTTCCAAGAGGGCTCTCGATCGTAAGGTTTTCCAATGCCTTGCGAATGTCTGCCACTTTAAAGCTCTTGGCCTTTTCTATGGCGGCCTTGTAGGCGTAAACGGCATCAAACCCCGGTGTGGCATGTCCTTGGGCGATCAAGAAATATTTCTTGCCATAGGTTCTTATAAACGCATCTTCATATTTTTTGGAAATAGGAAAGTCGTAAGCCTGGTCATAATAATGCTCGCTTGTCCAAATATCCACCATCCCTTTCTTGACAGCGTAGGGGATGTCCCAGTCAATATGACTGCTGGTAAAGACTTTAAGCTTTTCAAAAAGCCCCCATTGCTTTGCCTCCCGGATGAAGGCTATCATATCCCCCCCGTACAGTACGCTGTACAAACCGTCAGGCTTGGCCTGCATAATCGCGCTGATATGGGGTCCATAGCCGCCTCCTGCTCCAAATTTCGGCCACCTGTCAGCCACTACCGTGAATTCCGGGTTAAATTGCTTCATCTTCTCGGAAAAATTTTCCCAGCAACTGTGACCGTATGCATAATCCGGGGAAATGTTGGCCCATCTCTTCACCTGAGGGAATTTCTCGTGGATGATCTTGGCAAGGGCATAGTTTCTTGTACGAGCATCATCAGTTATCCGGAATACATTCGGGCTAAACTCTTTCCCGGTGATTTTTGTGCTATGCGCAGCGCATGTTATCAGAAGGGAGTTCATTTCTTCCATAACGGGCTTAAGGGCCAGGGCCACTCCGCTGCTTACGATGCCCAGGAACAGATCTACACCCTGTTCCTTGTGGAGTTCCCGGGCCATCCTGACGGCAATGGCTGGCCTTATTTCATTATCTCTTACCAGTATTTCTATCTTTCTTCCCAGTACGCCGCCCTCTTCATTGATCATCTTGGCAGCCAAGAGCGCCCCCTTGCTGAGAGGTTCACCAGCTCCTGCGAAGAGCCCCGTCATAGGCGTTATGACACCGACCTTGACCGTTTCTTTTTCCGCGGCCGCGGAAATGGTCGAAAGGGCAAAAATCATCCCCAGACAAATCATAAACAGAACAATTAAGTTTGAAACCCTGCTTTTTTTCATCTCGATAGTCCTCCTTTTAAGTAGTCTTTGTTCCTTGAGTTGAAGTTTATTTCCCTCCTTTCTTCTGGATTTGGTCAGACAATATTACCTTTTTAGAATAATGGCCGACCCGTTTCCTCCCAAACCAAGCGTCTGAAGCAGACAGGTCTTTGCCCCCTCCACCTGCCGTGATCCTGCTTCACCTCGCAATTGCCAAACCCCCTGGGCGACCTGGAACAACCCCATTGCCGTTGTTGCCTCTCCAAAAGAGGCAAATCCACCGCTCGGGTTTATGGGCAGTTTTCCATTGGGATAGGTCTGCCCTTCTTCCACCAGACGATCACACTCTCCCGGTTTGCAGATGCCCCACGACTCGGGCATGAACAACTCATGTCCAGCGCAGTTATCCTGTAGTTCAATAAAGCCTATCTCCTTAGGCTCCATGCTGGCCATTTCAAACGCCCGCCTCACTGCCAAGGCGACCTCGCTCGTAAAGGGCACAGCGTCCATGGGTTTACTGGTAGATACCTCGGGGATTCGAAATTGGCGGTCTCCAAATTGCATGGTTGCCACGGCACTGGCAGCGATCCATACCGGATTAGCACCAATCTGGCCTGCCTTTTCCTTTGAACAAAGAATGGCGGCTGCGGCCCCATCGCTCACGGCGCAGATTTCATATAACCTGAGGGGATAATTAACCATGGGTGAATTCAGCACCTCTTCCAAGGTGAAGACCTTCTTATAGCGGGCCAGCGGGTTTTCTGCGCCCACCTCGTGCGACTTTACCGCCACCTTGGCAACATGTTCCTCAGTAGTACCAAAATCTTCCATTCGCCGGGTCACCTCCAAGGCCCAGTAGCCGGGATTCGGTATACCGATGGCTTTCCACCGAATGTAGTCCACATCGGTTGCATCATCCGCTGCGCCAGGGGTTCTGGGAATGAATCCCTTGGGCATCTTTTCCCCGGCCACAGCAAGGACCACGTCGCATGAACCGCTGGCCACCAGATTATAGGCCACATTAAAGGCATTGGCGCCGGTGGCGCAAGCAGAGGAAACATTATATATCGGGATACCGCTTCGCCCGATCATCTGGGCAATTTCGTTCCCAGCCAGCCCCCACCCCATGCCGCCTGAAAACCGGGAGCTTCCAGCGGCGATTGCCTGTAAATCTTTCCATTCAACCCCGGCATCCTTTAATGCGGCTTCGACTGTTTCAGTCAACATGTTAATCAAAGGTTTGTCCGGAAATTTGCCCCATGGATGCATACCCACCCCAACAACAGCAACGTCTCTCATCATTTTATCTTCTCCTTTTCTTGGTAGAACGGTGTCTGTAATCATCAGAAAATCACAGGACTATACTGGCCTGAACTTCCAGGTCACCACCTCTTTTCCATCCTCTTCATATGCCTTATCCAAGAGGAGTTCCAATTCCATGCCGATCTTCAGTTTTTCAGGATCCGATTCGGTGAGTATTCCCGCCACCCGTATTTCCTCTGGAAATTCGACAACACCTATGCCGAATGGAACAAAAGGCTCCTGCGCTTTAAACGGGGGCGGGGGCGGATAATGCTGAACAGTGAAACTCCACAGTTTGCCTCGTCTGCTCAAGAAGGCATCCTCTACCCTTTCCTCACTACAATCCGGATTGCTGCAAGAAATCGTTTGTGGGAAATAATACGTCCCACAGGATGTGCATTTGGAACCAATGAGTTTTGGTTCTTCCGGGTGCAAGGTGAATAATCCTTCAATGACCGGAATTTTTTCTGTATCTGCCATTTTTTTCTCCTCCTTTATCTTTTCAGTACAATGCCTAAAACAGTTCTATCAATTGCATTTGAAGGGATTCCTTCTTTTCGCAGTTTATATTTTTCTATTCTCAAGGTGCCGGTTTTGGGTAGATCTGATCGTATGACCAGATACTTGGGCACCATAAAATAGGCCATATTTTCATTGCAAAACTCAAAAAATTCCTTAGGATCAATAGTTGATCCCTCCTTCGGTACCACATGAGCGACAATCTCATCGTGTCCCAGTTCACCCTTTTTCTCCACAATTGCGGCCTCCATGACTGATGGATGCTTTCTGACAACCGCCTCCACTACAGAGGAAGATACGTTTTCTCCTCCAACCCTCAAATAATCCTTGATTCTGTCTGCAAATTTCAGGTGCCCTTTTTCATCGAGCATACCGAGATCCCCGCTGTACCAGAAACCGTCCCGGATCATCTCTTTGCTCTTCTGAGGGTCCTTGTAATACTCTGTTAAAATGTAATTAGGCCCTAACTTATGACCGTACACAATTTCTCCCACTTGACTCTGGGGCATTTCCCTACCCGATTCCGGGTCTATAATCTTCAGATCCGTATACAAGGTAGGGGGACCTGCACTTCCAAATTCAGGCCTTTCATAATCAGCTATGGCTGCAACGGGGGCCTCCGTAGTACCATAGGCCTCCATAAATTTGATATTTGGCCACCTTTCCGTTACACTTCGGGGATCATCCACTGGCCAGCCGATCCATATTCTTAACTGCTCTTTTCCCACAATTTCTTCTTCCGTAACCGGCTGGTTTAATATAATGGGTATGATGGTCCCGGTGCTTAATGTTACAGTTGCCTTATAATGGACGACTTCTTTCCAAAAGTTTGACGCGGAGAACCAGGGCACCTGAACGATTTCAGCCCCCGCGGCCATAGCCAGAGGCCCACCCCATACGGCATATCCAACGTGGTACATGGGCAATATATAATAGATGACATCCTGGTTGGTAAGCCTGAAATAATCCGCAAAATAGAGAATCCTATACACGTAGTTCTTATGCGTAATAACGGCGCCTTTCGGTACACCGGTTGTTCCCGAGGTATACCAGATCCCCTGAATATCATCCCCTGTCACTTTTTCCTTGCTTTTGAAGTCAGCAGAATGGTCCATAAATTCGGAAAAAAGGACAGATTCAAGGCCTTTAAGCGCCTCTTTTTTATCCGTGAAAAAGACGCATTTCACCCCCTGTATCAATGGGAGGATTTTAGAGATTTTCTCTGAAAATAGTTCGTTTGTTGTGACCAAATATTTTGAATCGGAGTGCTTGAGTATATATTCAAGGGGTTCACCTCTTACAAAGGGATTAATGGGGCACATGATTGCACCACATTTTCCCAATGCGTGATAAAGGTACGCATATTCAATACAACTTGACAGAAATATGGCGACATGATCCCCTTTTCGAACCCCGGTTTCCTTCAACAAATTGCAGATCCTGTTGACATTTTTTCCAAATTCCGAATAGGTCACCGCCTCATCGACCATTCTAAAGAAAACTTCCTTGTCAGGCTCCTTAACATGTTCAATCGCCCAATCCATCAGATCCCCATACGTTTCAGGATAATCAGGAGATGCATAGACAGGACATTCATGCTCTTTCATCGATCTCCTCCCTTTTGATTTAGTTTTCTCTCTGTTTCTTCAATAATAATGGCCACAATAATTTAATCAAAACGCGTCCCACCACAGACCAGCCACGCTTGACCTGTCACATAACTCGCTGCGTCGCTTGCCAAAAAGGCAATCACATTGGCCACTTCTTCCGGTTGCCCCACCCTTTTAAGGGCGCATTTTTGAGCATACCCCTCAAGACCGGCCTGGCCCGTGGCTTCACCCATTGGTGTTTGGATGAGCCCTGGACAAACCGTATTAACATTAATGCCATAGGTTCCGAATTCCTTGGCCATAGAGCAGGAAAAAGCATTAATCGCCCCTTTACTGGCAGCATAATGGCTGGCGCCGAGTCCAGAGCCTTCCTTTCCCGCTACAGAGGCCACAGAAACGATCTTGCCATATTTTCTTTCAACCATTCCGGGCAATACCATTTTGATACAGTTGACGCACCCGAGAAAATTGACGTCCAGCATTCGTCTAATCTTGGGCATGGGGAGTTGCTGGAAGGGAATCGATTCCCAAATTCCGGCCACATTAACCAAGATATCTATCCTGTTAAATTCATTAAGAATGCTTTTAAACATCTGGCTTACCGCCTCAGCGTCTGATACATCTACATCATAGAAACTGCACGAACCCCCATGTTGTTTGATATCTCGGGCCACGGTCTCCAGATTCCCTTTATTGAAATCGATCAGGGCCAATTTGGCCCCTCTTTCGGCAAAGACCTGTGCAGTGGCCTTGCCGATTCCGCTGCCTGCCCCTGTGATTACGGCCACTTTTTCTTCAAGCAAGAATTTGTCCATTGTCCTCCCTTTAGGCCTTATGCCCGGATTGAATTGAGAAGTAGTTTCGACGCCTCTTCTCCCAACTGCAACAGGTTATACTTTCTCTTGAAAATGACCCATGGAATAATGATGTGATCTATTGTGCCGAATACTAAGTCCTGAAAAACAGAGATATCAAAGTCATTTGAGAAAACACCCTGTTTTCTACCTTCAACAATAATGTCGCCGATCTTGTCACCGATTCTATCAAGGATTTTATTGCTTTCCGACTCATAGAATTTCCTGTTGGGCCGCAGCATCAACACCAGTATGGAGGTGAAGTATCTATTGTTATTGAAAAATCGGAAACAGAATAGAATCACCCTTTCCAATTTCTTTTCGGGTGACATTTCCTCTATATAGCTGAGTAATTCCAGTAAGTTTTCCTCAGGTATGTTGACGATTAAATCCTCCTTACTCTTATAATATTCGTAGATGGTTCCGTCAGCGACTTCTGCTTCTTTGGCAATTTCCGAAATGGTTGCACCATCATATCCCTTTTCAGCAAAAATCTTCGTGGCGGCCTCAACGATCCGTTTTCTTTTCTCTTCTTTCGAACCCAAATTCCTCTTAATGCCTTTCTTGGATCTTAAAGAACTTAGGATCAGTTCACTAATACCCTCTGCCCGTTCCAATGGGCTTGGATAATCTTTAAAGACCCAACTCAAGGCTGCATGGTCAACCGTCCCCATAATCATGTCACGCACCAATCCTGGCGATGCTAAATTACAGATGACCCCTTCCCTCATCCCCTCATCTAAGATATCGATAATTATCTTGCTGTAATCTTTAATGAGACTATATGCCTTTGAATTATAAAACCTTGTGTTTGATCTACATTCCAAAAGCAGCACATCGGTATACTCTCTATTGGTTGTAAAGTACTTGCAATGATGCCAGATAAGCTTGCGTATCTTATTTTCAGCACCTTTTATCCCTTCGAGTTGATCATTCAAATTGGTCAAAAAGATCTTCATGCCATCTTTCGGAATGGTAAAAAGTATGTCCTCCTTCCCCCTAAAATGATGGTAGACTGCTGACTCAGCGATTCCTGCACCTCTTGCAATGTCAGAGATTGTTGATTCAAAAAACCCCTTTTCGGAAAACACCCTGGTAGCTGATTCCAAAATTGATGCTCTTTTTATGTCTACTTTATTCATCATGAGAATTACCGAAGACACGCTCCTCTACTATTTTCCATCCAAAGCCGCAATCACTTGTTCGTGCGGTGTACCACATGTACTGCCCCGCGTAATTCCTCAGGTTTTCTTATCTTGCCAATGTCCCCGCGGTGGTCCTGAATTGGAAACCACCTATATAGGTTGCAGAAATTGCGAATGCCCGCTGCCCAATTCATGGCAATCAACATAATCGTCAAGGATACAGAAATTAATATTCAACCACAATTTTATTTTGAATATCATTCTAAATAGGGCTTTGATTATTGTCAAGAAAAAAATTGCTTTATTTTAAATATTCATAGCATATTGAAATATATACTTATTTTGTACTATTCAATTTTTAATAAGCTTTAAATTTACATTCTCATTTTTTGGCAGGGGAACCTTACGCGGGCGTCTACTTCGTCAAGACGGCTTTAAAGCATGCGGGCACGACCGTCACCGGGAAAGTCATCAAGGCAGTGAAGCGGAAACCGCTTGCTTGGGACACCTTGCAGGGTTGGAAGATTATGCGGCCCGAGGACCACTCGGTCGCGGAGGATTGTCTCTGGGGCCAAACCTCATATAATGAGAAATACGGGTTTTCTATGCCCAAGAGCTTTGAATGGGGTTCAGGGGGCGGAGACATGCCGATTGGCTGAGGAACTAAAGCAGGTAAGGGTAAACAGGAGAAAGGAGAAGGGGTTGTGGGCCACTCACTCCCTGATGGGAGTCTCGTGGCCAAGGCAGCCCCTCTCAAATCTGCCAGGGCTTTTTCTGACTCTGACTCCTTTGGCAGTCTATTTAAGGGTGTTAAAATAATCGGGTAATAATGCAATAAAAACAGTTGCATAGAGATGAAAAAGCCTCTATAAATGAGTAAAAATTTCAGCGAGAAATTTACTTTCATTAAGGAGGCT